>DATLYJ010000137.1 GCA_035574915.1 Dehalococcoidia bacterium
GGCGCCGACGTCTACAGCAGCGACGGCCACAAGCTCGGTGAGCTGCACCGGGTGGTGCTCAAGAGGAGCGACCTCAGCGTCACGCACATCGTGGTCGATATCGGCTTCCTCCGCTCGGGGCGGCCGATCTGGGAAGGCGGCGTCGGGCTCGACTACGACCGTGTCGTGCCCATCAGCGCCGTAGCCTCGGTAGGCGACGACCGCATCGTCCTGAACATGACGGCGGAGGAGTTCAAAGACGCGCCCGAGTACACGATCGAGAGCTTCGAACCGCCCGAAGACCTCACCCCCGGCGAGTTCGACATAACCGACATCGTGGATGCCGCCCACCGGATTGCCGACTATGTTGGCAGCGTAGGGGCGAATTACTGGCTCTTCGAGAAGCTGAACAAGCCCGCGGGCAGTGTGGACATCGCCGAGGGGACGCCGGTCTGGCGCCAGGAGCCGCACCAGAAGCTGGGCGAGGTGAGCCGCGTGCTGGTAGGCGCGGACGGCGTGGCCCAGGCCCTCGTGATCAGGCGCGGCTTCCTGCTCAAGCGCGACGTGATACTGCCGCTGCGCTACGTCACCGAGCTCATGGACGACCTCGTGCGCGTCGACATCTCGGACGAGCACCTGGAGGCGCTCAAGGAGTACGAGGGCCCGTAGGCGGAGAAGGCGCCGAGAGGGCGGGCGTTGCCCTTGTTACAATCGCCACGTGGACGAACATGCGCTTCGCGTGTTGGAGTACGACAAGGTCATCGACCGCCTGGCGAAGCTCACATCCTTCGCCGGAGGCCGCGATCTCGCCCTCGCCCTCCAGCCCTCGCCCGACTTTGACGAGGTGCTGCGGCGTCAGCGCCTGCTCGCCGAAGCCATCCGGCTCCGGCGCCTGCGGACGCCGCTGAACCTCACGAGCGCCTCGGACGTGCGCCCTGCCGTGGAGAAGGCGGCCCTGGGCGGCGTCCTCGACACGCACCAACTGCTGGAAATCGCCAACACGCAGCAGGTCGCCGAGACGGTGCGCGCGGCGACGGCCCGCCACGAGTCCGACATGCCCCTGCTCTGGGGGCTGGGGCAGTCCATCGTCGAACTGCGCAACCTGGTCGCCGAGATACTCAAGGCGATCGACCAGCGCGGCGAGGTGCTCGCCTCGGCGAGCCCGAACCTCGGCCTCATTCGGCGCGACATACGCATCGCCCACGACCGCCTCCACTCCAAGCTGCAGGAGTTCCTGGCCTCGCCGGCCGGAAGGCTCGCCGCCCAGGAGCCCATCGTCACTCTGCGCGACGGCCGCTACGTGATCCCGATCAAGGCCGACTTCCGCGGCGAGGTCCGCGGCATCGTGCATGACGTGTCTTCCAGCGGCGCCACCCTCTTCATCGAGCCGCTGGCCGTCGTCGACCTGGCGAACAAGTGGCGTGAGCTCCAGATCGAGGAGCAGCGCGAGGTCGAGCGCATCCTGCGCCGCCTCAGCGCCCTCGCCGGCGAGAACGCCGCCGTGCTCAAGGCGAACGTCGGCGTGCTTGCGCAGGTGGACCTCGTCATGGCGGCGGCCCGCCTCGCCGACGAGCTGACCCCGCACGATCGGACCTCGCTTCCGGACGCCGCGCCGCCCGAGCGTTGGCTCCTTTCCTTCAAGGACGGCGCGGCCGCGCTCGAGCTGCGGGAGGCGCGCCATCCCCTGCTTTCGGCGCCGGTGCCGATCAGCATCTCGATCGGCGGCGCCGACCGCGTGCTGCTTATCACGGGTCCGAACACCGGCGGCAAGACTGTCGCCCTGAAGACGGTCGGCCTGCTCGTCCTTATGGCCCAGTCCGGCCTGCCCGTCCCGGCCGAAGGGGCCAGCCGCATCCCGGTCTTCGAGGATGTACTCGCCGACATCGGCGACGAGCAGAGTATCGAGCAGTCGCTGTCCACCTTTAGCGGCCACATCAAGAACATAATCGGCCTCCTGCAACGCGCCGGCCCGACGTCCCTCGTCCTGCTGGACGAGTTGGCCGCCGGGACGGACCCGGCCGAGGGCGCGGCCCTTGCCCGGGCGCTGCTCCGGCACCTGATCGAGCGCGGCGCCCTGACGATCGCCACCACACACCACGGAGAGCTCAAGCTCTTCGCGCACTCGACGCCCGGCGTGCGCAACGCGGCCGTGGAATTCAACCCGGTGACCCTGGCGCCTACCTACAGGATCACGATCGGTGTCCCGGGCCGCAGCAACGCCCTGGCGATCGCCGCCCGCCTGGGGCTGCCCGAAGCGATCCTCAAGGACGCGCAGGCCTCGCTCTCTCCGGAGCAGGCGGAGATCGACGCCCTGCTCGACGACCTTCGCCGCGAGCGCGAGGCCGCCGCAGCCGCCCGCCAGCAGGAGGAGCAGGCGCGCAGGCGCGCCGAGGAGGCGCGCGCTCGCGCCGAGCAGCGTCTTGCCGCCATCGACGAACAGCGCGCCGAGCGCTTGGAAGAGGCCGCAACAGCGCTCGAGGAAGAGGTCGACGCCGCGCGGGAGGCCCTGGCGCGCGCCCAGCGCACCCTCCAGCGCCTGCACGCGGCCGGCGCCCCACCACGGGACCTCGAGGAGGCCCGGCAGGCGGTGGCCGAAGCCAGTGAGACGGCGAAGCGCATTCGCCGCCGCTCGCGGCGCCGGCGCCGCCCGCACACGCTCGGCCCGCAGGACATCAGGCCTGGCTATCAGGTGTGGCTGCGAGGCGTCCCGACACCGGCCGAGGCGCTCTCCGAACCAGACCGGCGAGGGGAGCTCGACGTCACTCTCGGCTCATTGCGCGCGCGCGTGCGCGTCGACCAGGTCGTCAGGGTCGAGAAGGCGGCGCCGGTGAAGCTGCAGCCCTCTGCGCTGCCCGCGCCGCCGCCGTCGTTCGCCGAGCAGATCGAGGTGCGTGGCCAGACGCTCGATGAAGCCCTGCCCAGGGTCGAGCAGTTCCTCGACCTGGCTTTTCGGGCCGGCGCGCCGCGGCTGCGCGTCGTGCACGGCAAGGGCACCGGCCGCATGAGGCAGGCAGTGCGGGAGATGCTGGCCAGGCACCCTCTGGTGAAGGACTTCGGCTTCGCCCCGCCGAACGAAGGAGGAGAGGGCGTGACCGTAGTGGAAATGGCGCTGTCCTGATGGCAGAAATCCGCATACTCCGAGAACGCGTCGTCGAAGCGCCGCCGGACCTGGTCTACGACTGCATAGCCGATTACACGAACCACCACGGCAACATACTGCCGAAGGAGTTCTCCGACCTGAAGGTCGAGAGCGGCCCGGGGCGGGGCCAGGGCACCCGCATCTCCTTCAAGATGACGATGGGCGGCCAGACGCGCAGCGCCCTTGCCGACATCACCGAGCCCGAGCCGGGCAGGGTGTTGGTCGAATCGGACCCGAACACGGGCATCAAGACCGTCTTCACCGTCGAACCTGCCAATGGCGGCAGCCGCGTCCGCTTCGACACCAGTTGGCGGCCCAGGGGCTTCCAGGGCCTCATCGAGCGCCTGATGGCGCGCCGGCTGCTCGAGCCGGTGTACGACCGCGAGCTCGAGCAGCTGGAGCGCTACGCCCGGAGCCGCATGGCGGCGGGCCAGGGTCAGGTCTCGTGACGCACGGCGCGCGCCCGCGGACCTGATGCCAGGCGGGCGAGGGCGCCGGTGGCCGCGCCCCAGACGACATGGGCCGCGATCATCAGGGCGTTGCGCCGCGCGGACTCATGCCCCGCGGACGGGAGCACATTCGCTGCCGGCAGCCAGCCAGCGTAGCTCCCTGCCCACACGCCGAGGCCAAAGATGACGCCGCCGAGGACCGAAGGGCCTCGCAGGAGCGAGGCGAGGAGCCCGTAGGCGGCGCCGGCGGCGGCGCCATACGCGAAGTGAGCCGCGAAGGTCAGCGTCCGCATCTCCGGCTCCGAGAGCTTCGGTGCCAGGCCGCTCTCCTCCACCAGCTTCTCGGTGATGTGACGCGGGGGGAGCGGGTGGCGTTCTCGTGGCGGCAGGCGGCGGTGGAGCGCGGCCATCGCCAGCGTCATGGGCAGCGTCGCCACCAGACCGGCGAGGGCCCCACCCAGCAGCCGCCGCGAGAGCGGATGAGGGCGCTCGATCGCCACCTCACGCTCGTCGAGCCGCCAGTCGAGGCCGGTCGCGGTCATGGTCCCTCCGGGAAAGTAAAACCGGTAACCTCTGGTTTCCTGGTCTTGCGCTTTCGCGCTGGTCCAGTAGCCGACGTTACCGGTGAGATGAGCTTAGGCGGCCAGGGCTGGCGATGTTATCAAGCCGCTGGCCAGCGCCATGCTGTTCTCATGCCAACTCCGGCCGCCTGCGGCAGTGGTCCGACCGAAATTAGTCCTTCGTGGCCACGAAGAATAGGCGCTTGAAGGGGAATATGGTGCCGTGCGCCGTCCTGGGGTACGCCCGGCGCAGCTTCGCCGCGTAGGCGGCGGTGAATGCGGCCGCTTCGCCTTCGTCCAGCATCGCCAGTACGGGCCGGAGGGCTGTGCCCTTTACCCACTCCAGCACCGGGTCGTCTCCCTGGAGGACGAAGTAGTACTCCGTCTCCCAGGCGTCGACCGTGAAGCCCTTCGGCCAGAGCGCTTCGATGTAGACGGGGAGGGCGCGCGAGCCGGGCGGCCGCCAGCCGTCTGCGAGCTTCGCTGCCCAGGGCCCTTCGCGAGCGGTGTCATTCAGGAGTGTGTGGGATTCGGCGTAGAAGTTAGCCGGCATCTGCACGGCGAAGCAACCGCCCGGCCGAACCAGTCCGGCAAGGCGGGGTATCAGCGACTCGTGGTCGTCCAGCCACTGCAGCGCTGCGTTCGAAAAGAGCAGGTCGCAGGCCTCGCCGAAGTCGGCGATATCGCCGCGGCGGAAGTCGAGGCGGCCGGGCCTTGCCAGGGCCGCTGCCTGCGCCAGCATCTCGGGCGAGGAGTCGAGGCCGACGACCCTGGCCCGCGGCCAACGGTCGGCAAGGCGCGCGGTGAGTTCGCCGGTGCCGCAACCAAGGTCGAAGATGCTCTCGTAGGCCCTGTCCGGAATGCGTTGCAGGAGCTCGAAGAAGGGGCGGGAGCGCTCGTCGCGGAACAGCGCGTACTGGTTCGGGTCCCAGGTGGTGGTCACGGCCGGTCAGGCGCCGGAGCCGCCGGGCGCCCGGCGCTGGCGCTGCTTTCGTCCGGACGCGCGGCCTCCAGGAACCCGCGCCCGGCGTCCGTCAGGCTGACGACGACGCGGCCACCCGCGTCAGGCTGCCGGTGGACGAAGCCGAGGTCCAGCGCGTCCTCCCAGACGGGCAGTCGCGGACATGAGGTGCGCCACGCGCGCATGACCGCGGCGTAAGGCCGCGGCTCGACGGCGAGCCAGCCGAGGAGGTCAAGGACAAGCGCGCGGTTCTCCATTGGGGCATAGGATAGGCGTATGTCCGTCGGGCTGTCCATTAGAAATCTTCGATGACTAACCGCGGGCCGGGCCAATAACCGGCTTGCCAGCGGCGCCGATCACCGGCCTGTCCAGCGTGGCTCGCGGCGCTCACGGAAGGCCCGCCCGCCCTCCGCCTTGTCCTCCGTCTGGACGCCGATCGCCCAGGCTTCGTTCTGGAGCTGCCGGTCCACGCCTTCGTGCGTGAGGTCGCGCACCAGCCGCTTTGTCAGCTCGATGGTGATCGAAGGCCCGGCGGCAATGCGTCCGGCGAGGTCCAGCGCGGCCGGCATCAGCTCGGAGGGTTCGACGACGCGGTTGACCAGGCCCCAGCGTTCCGCGGTAGCGGCGTCGACGGCGTCGCCGGTGAACATCATCTCCAGCGCGCGGGAGTCGCCGATTAGCCGGGGCAGGTGGAAGGTGGTCCCCGTATCCGGTGTCAGCCCGCGGCGGACAAAGACGGAGATGAAGCGAGCCTCCGTGGAAGCGATGCGTATGTCGGCGCTGAGGGCAAGCGACAGGCCGGCGCCGGCCGCGACGCCGTTCACGGCCGCGATTACCGGCTTCGGGAAGTGGTTCAGGGCCGTAAACAAGACGCCCCAGTGGCCGATGGCCCCTTCCTTCGAGCGGCGGTAGCCCGACGCTTCCGCCATTTTCGCCACCTCATCCGGGGTGTCGCCGCCGAGGAGGTCGGCACCGGAACAGAAGCCGCGGCCTTCGCCCGTGATTACCAGCACCTTACAGGCGTCCTGCACAGCGCCCCGCTCCAGAACGGGCAGCAGCTCGTACACCGTCCGGGCTCGCATGGCGTTCAGGCGCTCGGGCCGGCTGAGCGTCACGACCCAGACGCCGTCTTCGCGTTCTTCGACCTTGAGGTCCTGGTGCTGCATGTGGTACCTCCCGCCCGGTCAGGCCGAGTATAAGACGTCAGTTGCGGCGACCGTGCCCAGTCTGGCTTGCGCAGGCGGCCAAGTGGGCCGCGTCCTTGCCAAGGCGCATTCCCACGTCTGGGCGCGCTGGCGTAAGCGCGCGAGGCCGCCACGGGCCGCGTCGTTGCGACGGCGTCAGCCCGACGCCCTGCCCCCGTCTGGTGTGCGCGAGGCGGCCGCGTCGCGTCATTGCGAGGCCGAAGGCCGAAGCAACCTTTGGCGAGGCGTGCGCATGATGGGCGACCGAGGAGATGCGGCGTGTCAAGGGTTGCCTCGGATTGGCGGCCTCGCCAAGGCGCAGTAGCGGATCACCATGTTCTCGACCGATCCCCTTACCAGATTAAGCATTTTTTCAAATTTGCCGGAAATTCCCTTGTCAAGATGGCTCAACAGTGGTAATCCTTTGCCAAGCCTTTTCGCTGTCGACCTAGGAGGTGACGCTTGGACAAAATCAACGAACTAACCAACGGCGAGAAAGCGATCTCGCTTGGCGGCATCTTGATGCTGGTGGCCTCCTTCTTACCCTGGTACAAGGTGTCCTTCAGCTTCGGTGAGTTCGGCTCCGTAAGCGCAAGCGCGAGCGGCTGGGAAGCGCCGGGCGCCATCTGGTCGATCCTCGCGGTCATCATCGCGGTCGCGATGGCAGGCGTCGTACTGGCGGCGAAGTTCGGAAACGTCCAACTGCCCGACCTGGGCAGCTTCACCTGGGGCCAGGCCCTCCTCGCCGGCGGAGGCGCCGTCGTCGTCCTGATAGTCCTCAAGCTCATCAACGAATCCAGCAGCCTCTCTTACGGCTTCTACCTGGGCGTGATCGCTGCCGCGCTCCTGGCTGCCGGCGGCTACTTGCGCTACCAGGAGACCGGAGGGATGGCCAAGACCTGAACCTGTGCAGCGCCTTCGCGGGCGCTGTTTCGCTCCTAACCGTCAGCGAGGGGGCCCCGGCCTGGGAGCAGGGGCTCTTTTGCCTTCCCCGAGCCGTAGTCACCCCAGGCGCGACTGCCAGCGCTCGATCACGTCCGTGTTCACTACCGTGGGCGGCACGTGGCCGCTGATGCCGGCGATCAGGTTGTCGACCGCGAGGTCGATCATCGCCTGGCGGGTCTCGACCGTGGCTGTGCCTATGTGGGAAAGGATGAAGGCGTTGTCGAGCCGGAGGATTGGCTCCTCCGGGTCTGGCGGCTCCTTTTCGAGCACGTCCAGGGCCGCGCCGGCGATCCGGCGTCCCTCCAGGGCGCGCGTAAGGGCCGCCTGGTCGACCACCGGCCCGCGCGAGGTGTTGATCAGGTAGGCCGTGGGCTTCATGAGGGCCAGCTCGCGCTCGCCGATGAAGCCTCGCGTCGACGGGTTGAGGTCCACGTGCAGAGTGACGATGTCGGCTTCCCGCAGCAGGTCTGCCTTCTCGCGGTACTCGGCGAAGGGCGCTTCCGGCGGCGGCTCCCGGAAGAGGTCGTGGAACAGCACCCGCATGCGGAAGGCCTGGGCCCTTCGCGCGACGGCCCGCCCGATGCGCCCCAGGCCGATGATGCCCAGCGTCTTGCCATGCACGTCTACGCCGAAGGCCGGGGGCGCGGCCCGGCCCCAGCCCGTCTTCGCGTAGGCGGAGAAGGCGCCGAGGTTGCGGCAGACGTAGACGATCAGGCCCAGCGTCAGGTCCGCGACCGCCTCCGTGAGCACGTTTGGCGTGTTGGTGACCACGATGCCCGCCTTCGTGGCCGCCGCCAGGTCGACGTTGTCATACCCGACGCCGACCTGGGCGATAACGCGCAGCGGCGGCGGCACGGAGGCGAAGAACTGCGCGTCCAGGGGCGCGCTGTTGCCGCAGAGGAGGCCGACAGCGCCGCTGAGCGACTCCAACAGCTCTGCGCGCGTCAGAGGGCCGGCCGCCTGGCGCAGGCGCGGGGCGCAGACGGTCCCCAGGCGCGCCAGGGTCTCTTCGGGCAGGCGGGCGGTCACGAAGACATCGGCTGTCATGAGGGCTGCACTCCTTCGGCCCGCAGGCCGCCGGGACCCGCGGTCTTCTCGCCCAGGAAGTCGGTTAGCAGGCGGTTGACGGCTTCGGCCTGCTCTTCCGGCACCAGGTGGCCGGTCCGCGGCAGCACCACCAGCCGGCTGCCGGAGATGCCACGCGCCAGCGTCTCCCCGTGCCGCAAGGACACGATGCGGTCCGTGTCCCCCCAGATTATGAGCGTCGGCGCCCGAATTCGCCCCAGGTCGATGCGCGCGTCGCGGCGCCGGTCTCGCATCAGGCGCTGGTAGGCGCGCGTGTGACCGCGGATGTGGCCCGGCGCCTCATAGGCAGCGATCACTTCGGGAGTCAGGTAGGCGGGGTCGTAGACGGCCCTGCTCAGCCAGCGTCGCCGCACCGGGTGATTGTGGAGGACCGCGGCGACGAATGCCGGGACGAACGGCGCCAGCCAGGGACTGGCGCCAGCGGCCCGGAGCATGAAGTCGTCCGTGGTCGAAGCGATGAGGACGAGGCGTGCGACCCGCTCCGGGTACGCGACCGCGAAGCGCTGGGCGATTGACCCTCCCATCGAGTGCCCGACGAGGGCCACGCGCTCCAGGCTCAGGAGGTCTAGCAGGCTCGCCAGGTAGCCGGCTTGCGCCGTGAGGGACAAGTCGGCGACATCCCGGCTGGTGAACCCATGCCCGGGGAGGTCCACGGCGATGACGCGCCGGCCGCGCGCGATCTCCGGGAGGTTGAGACGGAAGCTGTAGGTTGAGGCGCCAAGTCCGTGAAGAAGCACGACGGCGGGCCCTTCGCCCTGGTCCAGGTAGTGGATGCGGCCGACTCCCGGGACGTGCGCGAGATGGCCGGGCGGTTTCGTCGCCTCCAGGTCCACGTACTCATAGCGCCGCGCCTCGAGGTCGCCGCCGAGCTTGGCCGCGGCCAGGCCCGCACCGATGAGCGTAAGGAGGCTCCCGGACCGCACGCAGCGAGTATGCCAGAGGTAGCAGTTCAGCCGGTCAGCGGTCAGCACTTCAGCCGGTCAGCATTGCAGGAGGGCGCCGCTCGAAGTGCCTTGCTCGCTGACGCCCCGAAGCCCACTGACCGAAGTGCTGAAATCCTGAAATCCTGAAGTGCTGCAGTTCAGCCGGTCAGCGGTCAGCACTTCAGCCGGTCAGCATTGCAGGAGGGCGCCGCTCGAAGTGCCTTGCTCGCTGACGCCCCGAAGCCCACTGTCTGAAGTGCTGGAACCCTGAAATCCTGAAGTGCTGAAATGCTGAAGTCCTCCCCCTGTACTCTTTTCCAGCGGAAGCGTATTGTTGAGATCACGGATGCATAGGCGGCCCTGAAGGGAGCTATCGAAGACTTCGATAAGCAGGGCGAAGTGGGATGGCGGTGACTCGGAGGGCGCTTCATGACCCTGGACGCTGACGACGGAATCCTGCGGCGGCGCTGGAACGTAGATATCGGTAGAGGCACCGAGAGCTGGGAAGCGGACGCGGGTGACCGGCCCCTCGACTACGCCGACGCCGGAGATGAGCGTCTCGTTATCCTTCTCGCCGGCCGCGACGTTCGGGCCCTGGAGACCCTGTACGACCGCTACGGCGATTACGTCTACTCGGTCTCTCTACGAGTCGTCGGAGACCCGCAGCTGGCGGAGGACATAGCGCAGGAGGTGTTCCTGCGGCTGTGGCGACGGCCGGACCTGTTCGATGCCGCGCGCGGGCGCTTCGTCACCTGGCTGCTCAGCGTCGCCCGTAACCGGGCGATCGACGAGCGGCGGAGCCGCGACCGGCGCTTCCGGCACGAGAACCCGCAGGGCCTCGAGTCGGAAGAGTTGCCGGCCCGGGCCGAAGACCCGGTCGACACGGCGCTGCACGCGGACGACCGGGTGTTGATCCAGAGGGCCCTGGCCCTCCTGCCCAGGGAGCAGGCGGACGCGATAAGGCTGGCGTACTTCGGCGGCTACACACAGCAGGAGATTGCGGAGGGGCTCAAGCAGCCGCTCGGCACGGTGAAAACAAGGATCAGGCTGGGCCTTCAGAAACTCAGGGCGGTGCTGATCGAGCAAAGGGACGGTCGGTAACACTTTGGACTGCGAGCCGGTCCGCGAAGACATCGAAGCATACGTACTGGGAGCGCTCGATGCATTCTCGACGCGCCGGCTCGAAGCGCACGTCCGCACATGCTCCTCCTGCCGTGACCTGATCCGCGCTTACGGCCCCACCGTGGGCCTGATTGCCCTCTCCGCCCCCCTTCAGCGCGCGCCCACCCGACTCAAGGAACGCGTGCTTGGCGGCGTCGGCGCTTACAGCGCGACAGTGAGCCCCGTCACGCTCGTAAGGTCGTCCCGCTGGTGGGCGGCGGCCGCCGTGATCTTCCTCGGCCTGGGCATCGGCGCCGTCGCCTGGGCCTTCGTCCTCTCGGCGCAGGTTAACGACTTGCGCCGCGACAACGCGGCCCTGGCTGAGCTTAGCCAGGCGGGCGCGGAGGACCGGACTCGCATCCTCCAGCTCCAGGCTGATGTCAACACCGCAAAGTCGCAGCAGCGCGCCATGGAGGCCGTCATCTCCGACCAGCAGGCCCTCATCCGCCTGGCCCTCGACCCCGACCTCATACCGACAGATATGCAGGGTACGGAGATCGCGCCCCAGGCCCACTGCCGCTACGTCTGGAGCAGTAGCCAGTCGATGGGCGCCCTGAACTGCCAGAACCTGCCCTCCATCAGCTTCGCGCTCACTTACCAGCTGTGGATGGTGCGCGGCGACCGCACCCTGAGCATGGGGACGTTCGCGGCCCGTCCGGACGGCACGGCGAGCCTCCTGTACAAGCCGAGCGGCGAGGGCTCCGGCTCAAGTCTCGGTCCGATTACCGACATGTTCGTGACCCTGGAGTCGGCCTCCTCGGTCGCCCGCCAGCCGAGCCAGGAGGTGCTGCTCCGGCGTGTCGCGCGCGAGTCGGAGCTCGCGGCCCGCTGAGGCTCAGCGGCGAAGTCCGCCTGCGCCTGAGGGCACTGGTCCCTACGCTCTCGAGCGCCGGGGCTGGCGGCGCCGTCTCCCTGCACGGCCCAGGAGGAGCCACGCGACCAGCAGGCCGATGCCCATCACCAGCGGCGCCGGCGGTGATGGCGCCGGCCCCGGCGCCGGCGGCACCCGCGCTCGCTCTGCAGCCGACTTCGCCCGGCGGCGCTCCAGTTCCAGCCTCAAGCTCTCTTCGCCCTTTCGCATCGCCCAGTGGTGGCTGTGGCTGAACAGCGGCCGGAAGAACGCGGACGTATAGCGCAGCACTGGCTTCCGCCCCCGGACACGCCAGTCGTAGGTGACGTCGACGAAGTCGCCGTCCTGGGACAGCGTCCACCGCCCTGTGCCCTCGAGGTCGCCCCAGGCTTTGAGGCCGAAGCCTCGCGGCGGGTCCGAGTCCGTCACGGCAAAGTGCCAGTTCAACTTCACCGGCAGCCAGCCCTTCGCCTGCACGCGCACCACCATGTCCTTCCGTTCCGGCCCGCCCGACTGGATCTCGAGCGCGTCCAGGTAAACGGAAGGCCACCAGCGGGGCAGGCCCTTTGCGTCCTGCAAGATCTCATAGACCTCTTCGCAAGTGCCGCGCACGCGCCAGCGGCTGATGAAGTGGTAGTCGTTAGCCGCCACCACGGCCTCCGTGAACGGCGTCACGCACCACGGGTGGCTTGGAAGCCCGCATCTGTGGCATCTTAGACCTTTGCCGGTCCAGGCCGTAACTCACTCCAGCACCGTCGCCACGGCACGCGACCATTTCGCCCGCCGGCGTGACGACTGCCCCTCTGTGGAGCGCGTGTTGGAGTGCAAATCCCCCGGTCCTGACCCGGCGCCCCGGAGCACAGGTGTCTGACAACCAGGTCCTCAAGTACCTCAAACGCTACAGGCTCCGCTACTTCCTGGGCTTCCTCGCCCTGGTCGGCGCATCCCTCGTCGTCATGCTGCCACCCGTCGTCGTCCGCGACGCCGTCGACGCCATCGGCAAAGGCACGACGCGCGGTCAGCTCGCGACCTACGGCGGCTACATCATGGCCCTCGCCCTGCTCGAGAGCATCCTGCGCTTCGCCGCCCGCCATCTCGTCTCCGGCACTTCTCGTTATGTCGAGTATGACCTCCGCACCGACCTGGCCACCCGCTTCATGGCCCTCGACCAGCGCTTCTACACGGAGTCTCAGACCGGCGACCTCATGGCCCGCTGCACCAACGACCTCCAGGTCATCCGCGACCTCATGGGCCCGACGCTCATCGACATCCTCCGCATCATCACGATGGTCGCTATCGGTTTCGGCTTCCTGCTGACCATCGACACCCGCCTCGCGCTCATCGCCATCGCCTACTTCCCCATCATCGGCTTTGTCGTCGTCTACTTCCGGGTCGGCGTCGAGGCAAAGTTCCGGGCCGTGCAGGACCAGTTCGGGCTCATCGCTACGCGCGTGCAGGAGAACATGTCCGGCATGCGCACCATCAAGGCCTACGCCCAGGAGGACTCCGAGACCGCCACCTTCATCGAGGCTAACCGCGAGATGAAGCGCCGTTCGATGTCCTGGGCCTACTACACCTCCGCAATGTGGCCGCTCATGGCCGTGCTCACGGGCGCCTCGACCATCCTCGTCTTGTGGTTCGGCGGCCACGATGTGGTCGAGGGGCGGATAACCACCGGCCAGTTCGTGCAGTTCAACACCTACCTGGCCGTGCTGGCGAATCCCATCATGTCCCTCGGCTGGACCGTGACCGCCCTCCAGCAGGGTGCCGCCGCCATGAAGCGGGTCTCCGAGATCCTCTCGTCCGTCCCGCGCATCCGCGACCCCGAGCACCCCACTCACCTCGATCACGTCCGCGGCGAGATCGAGTTCCGCGACGTCACCTTCGGCTACCGCGACCGTCCAGTCCTCGAAGACATCAGCCTGCGTATCCCCGCCGGCAGCACTGTGGCGCTCGTTGGCAGCACGGGCGTCGGCAAGACAACCCTCGTCAACCTAATCGCCCGCCTCTATGACCCCTGGAAGGGGCAGGTGCTGCTCGACGGCGTCGACGTGCGGGACCTCTCCCTCGAGCAACTGCGCGAGGCCATCGGCTTCGTGCCCCAGGAGACGTTCCTGTTCTCCGACAGCCTGCGCGACAACATCGCCTACGGCCGGGCCGAGCCGTCGCCGGAGGAGCTCCAGTACGCGCTCGAGACCTCCCAGCTCGTGAACGACCTGCCCCAACTGACCCACGGCATCGAGACCGTGATCGGGGAGCGCGGCCTCACACTCTCGGGCGGCCAGAAGCAGCGCACCGCCCTCGCCCGCGCCCTCCTGAAACGCCCGCCCGTGGTCATCCTTGACGATGCCCTCTCTCACGTGGACACCCATACCGAGGAGGAAATCCTGAAGCGCCTCAAGGGCTTCATGGAGGAGCGCACCACGATCATCATCGCGCACCGCACCTCCACGCTTGCCAGCGCCGACATGATCGTCGCCCTCGAAGACGGTCGCATCGCCGAGGTCGGCACTCACGACGAGCTTCTGCGCCTCAACGGCGTCTACGCCCGCTTCTACCGCCGCCAGCAGCTGGCCGAACAGCTCGCGGAGGACGAGGCCGTCACTCCAGCCGAGGTGGAGCAGGGCGGCCCCGGAGTAGGGGCGCCTTCATGAACCAAAGGCAGGCTCTCCATTCCCGTCCCCTCGACGGCCGTGGTACCAGGGGCCGCGGCCGGCCCCGGCGCCCAGCCAAATCCCGGCCGCCAACCCGGCCAGGGGGTCGCCCATGACGATGAACATCGAGTGGGACGAAGACGAAGTAATCGGGAAGGTCTACGACGCCCGCATCGCCCGCAGGCTCGCCGCCTACCTGCGTCCTTACATCATGCCGATCGCGGTTTCCGTGGTGCTCCTCATCGGGGTCTCCGCGGCTGAGATCGTTGGCCCTCTGATCCTGAAGGAAGCAATCGACGGACAGATCCTGAAGGGCCGCACGGACAGGCTTGGGCTGCTGGTACTACTCTACATCGGCTCGCTGGCCGCCATCTTCGTGATGCGGTACGCCCAGGCCGTCCTCATGGCCTACGTGGGCCAGAGCGTGATGATGGACATGCGCGTCCAGTTGTTCAGCCACCTCCAGCGCATGTCCATAGCCTTCTTCGACCGCAACCCCGTGGGCAGGCTCGTCACCCGCCTCACGAACGACATTGCCACACTGGAGATGGTGATCTCTCAGGGCGTCGTCCAGATCGTGACGAACCTCCTCATGCTCGCCGCGATCGTCGTTGTCCTCCTCGTGCTCGACTGGAAGCTGGCGCTGCTCATGTACCTCCTGTTACCGCCCCTGGTCCAGGCCGTGCGCTACTTCGCCTGGACACAGCGCGACGGCTACCGGGAGCAGCGCGCCTGGCTGGCGCGCATCAACGCCTACCTCAACGAAAACATTACCGGCATGGCCGTGATCCAGCTCTTCAACCGCCAGCACGAGAACCTGCGCCGCTTCGATGTCCGCAACCGCGGCCTCCTCAACGCGAACCTCAGAGTCCTCGCCTGGTACGCCATCTTCGAGCCGACGGTCGTGATCTTCGGCGCCGTCACGACCGCGCTCATACTCTGGTATGGCGGCGGCCGCGTCCTGGAGGAAACGCTGACCCTTGGCACACTCGTCGCCTTCATCCAGTACATGCAGCGCTTCTACTGGCCCATTCGCGACCTCTCCGACCGCTACACGACGCTCCAGTCCGCCATGGCCTCCTCCGAGCGCATCTTCGGCGTCCTCGATGAGCAGGAGGAGGTCGTGGACCCGCCTCACCCCGTGCACCTCCAGGACGTCCAGGGCCGCATAGAGTTCCGCAACGTCTGGTTCGCGTATGACGACGACAACTGGGTCCTGAAGGACGTCAGCTTCACCCTCGAGCCCGGCGAGAAGGTGGCGATCGTCGGCGCGACCGGCGCGGGCAAGTCGACGATGATGTCGCTCCTCAACCGCTTCTATGACATCCAGCGCGGGCAGATCCTCATCGACGGCATCCCCATCGTCGACGTGCCCCAGCGCGAGCTGCGCAGGCACGTCGGCCTCGTCCTGCAAGACGCCTTCATCTTCACCGACTCCGTCGAGGAGAACATCCGCATGCGCGATCCGTCGATCTCGCTCGACCAGGTGAAGGCCGCCGCCCGCCTGGTGGGCGCCGATTCCTTCATCATGCGCCTTCCGGAGGGCTACTCGACCGTCCTCGCCGAGCGTGGCGCCAACCTCTCGACGGGGCAGAAGCAGCTCCTCGCCCTCGCCCGCGTCGCCGCCTTCGATCCCGAGATCGTGCTCGTCATGGACGAAGCGACCGCCAGTATCGACCCCGAGACCGAGGCCTTCCTCCAGCGCAGCATCCGCGCCGTGACGGCCAACCGGACATCGATCATCATCGCGCACCGTCTGAACACGATCCGCTTCGTGGACCGCATCATCGTCCTCAGCGGCGGCCGCATAGTGGAGACCGGGACGCATGAGGAGCTGCTGGCCCGGCGCGGCACCTACTTCCGCCTCTACGAGCTGCAGTACAAGGACCAGGACCTGGTCGCCTGAGACGCGCCGCCTTTAGCGCGCGCGCCTGGGGCGATAGGTCTGGCGCTTCGGACGACCTTCGCTCGAGTAGCGTGATACGGACGTGTCGCGCGCCGAGGCAGTCTGGCGGCACTTGCCGCAGGGGATGCTTAGCGTGCAGCCGGGTGTGCCGGACGGGCAGGTGGGTCGTCGCACTAGCGGGCCCTCCTTTCCTTCGGGGGCGCCGCGCGCCGCCCTCAGATTCGGGCCTTTTCCATGTGCAGAAACGCGAACAGCTGTGTCCTCATGCCGTCAGAGAACGTCAGCAGCCGGCCCTCGCGGTTGTAAAGGCGGTAGCGGATGTGGTCCTGCAAATAAGGCGATACCTCCAGCAGGACCTCGCCATCGTTGGCCACTACCGTGATGCCCTCTCCGCAGGCCATGAACCCGTCGGTCTGGGCCACGAGCTCCCCGGAAGAGTCGTAGAGCTTGAAGGCGATGAGCGCCTCCCCGCCCGAGGAACAGGCGATGCGCAGGAGAGTCTCGCGCGTCGACGTGTCGATGAAGTCTGTGCTCGCTCCCGGCCGGTTTCGTCCCATCCTCATCGCGTCGAAGCACCTCGTTCCTGGCAACTGCTCCGTGATTCGCGGAAAGAGCGCAAGCGCTCCAGGCCTTAGCTCCGGGGTTCGAAAGGGCGGGTATTGCGGGGTCGGACCGGGGAACTGCCGCGAGTTTAGCACACCGGGGCTGCAGCGACCGCGACCATTTCCCTCGCGGCCTCCGTGGTCTAACCTACCCTAACCACGCGCAGCGAGGTCCGGCATGACCACCAACCGCCTCAAGTTCGGCATCTTCATGGCCCCCTTCCACCGCGCGGGCGAGAACCCGACGCTGGCGCTCGAGCGCGACCTCCAGCTCATAGAGCACCTCGACCGCCTGGGCTTCGAGGAGGCCTGGATCGGCGAGCACCACAGCGCCGGCTGGGAGATCATCGCCGACCCGGCGATCTTCATCGCGGCCGCCGCCGCCCGCACCAGGCACATCAAGCTCGGCACCGGCGTCACCAGCCTGCCCTACCACCACCCCCTCATGGTCGCCGACCGCATGGTCATGCTCGACCACCTGACGCGGGGCAGGGCGATGCTCGGCGTCGGCCCCGGCGCCCTGACCTCGGACGCCTACATGATGGGCATCGAGGCCACGACCCAGCGCCCCCGCATGGACGAAGCCCTCGCCGCGATCATGGCGCTTCTCCGCGGCGAGGTCGTGAACATGCACACGGACTGGTTTACGCTCAGGGAAGCCCGCCTCCAGATCGCGAACTACACCGAGCCCCACCTGCCGGTCGCCGTTGCCGCTTCCTTCTCACCCGCCGGGCCCACTGCTGCCGGCAAGTACGGCATCGGGCTCCTTTCCGTCGCCACCCACCAGCCCGGCGGCCTGGAGGCCCTGAAGCGCACCTGGTCCTGGGTAGAGGAAGCGTACGAGAAGGCCGCCGAGGAGAGCGCGGGCAGCAAGCGCCGCGCCTCCCGGCGCAGGAACGGCGCCGCCCCGGGACCAACGCCATTCGTCCCGCCGCCTCCCAACCGCGCGGACTGGCGCATTGTCATGCCCTTCCACCTCGCGGACTCGCGCGACGAAGCCATCGAGCAGGTCAAGGACGGCTACATGGCCTACGCCCAGTCCTACTTCGCCGAGACCCTGGGCAGGCCGATGGTAGCCGCGGGCCAGGGGCTTCCCACACCGCGCGAAGCCGTCGAGGCCGTCATCGCCCGCGGCGGCGCCATCATCGGCACGCCGGACGATGCCGTCGAGGCCGTTGAACGCTTGCTGGACATGTCGGGCGGCTTCGGCGGCATCATGTTCCAGGCCCACGAGTGGGCTTCGACCCCGAACACCCTGCGCAGCTTCGAGCTCTGGGCAAGGTACGTAGCCCCGCGCTTCCAGGCTCAGACACGCACCCTGGAGAACCGCGACTGGGTCGCCGCCAACCGGGCCACGATCTTTGCCGAGAACACCCAGGCGATCGCCAACGCCTTCACCGACGCCGGCAAGGAGCTGCCTTCGCTCATGCAGCAGCGCCTCGCCCAGCGCCGCCCTGGCATCCTCTGAGAGGACGCCTTCTCCCGTTCTCGGTCGCCAGCGCCGCAAGCTGGGCGTCTGCGGTCAGGTTCCCTGCCGTCCCCAGAGGCGGGCAAAGACCTTCACCTGCTCCAGGACATCCGGTCCCAGGGTGACGGTATCAAGATGCCAACCGTTATCGGGCAGCCCGCCGATCTGCGACAATCCTTCAAACCGCGCGAAAGAGGGGGAACTTGACCCGTCCCGACCTCGACTCCCTGAAGGACGAAGCCTGTCGCGCCGTCGACCGCCTGCGCGATGACATCGTCTCGATAAGCCACCACATCTGGGACAACCCGGAGCTTGGCCTGCAGGAGCACCGCGCCGCCGCGCTCCTCTGCGAGCGCCTCGAGGCCGATGGCATCGAGGTTCGCCGCGGCATAGCGGGCCTGGCCACGGCCTTCCGCGCCGATTTCGGCCGCCCCGGCCCCATCGTCTCGATCATGGCGGAGTACGACGCCCTCCCTGGGGTCGGGCACGGCTGCGGCCACAACATCATCGCTGCCGGCTCGCTTGGCGCCGCCCTTGCCCTCGCCTCCCTGGGCGCGCGTCTCCCCGGCAGCGTCCGCCTCCTGGGCACGCCGGCCGAGGAGTCCGCCGTCGAGGGCGCCGGCGGCAAGGCCCCTATCCTCCGCGACGGCCACCTCCAGGGTGTCGATGCCGCCATCATGATCCACCCCGGCTCTCGCACCCGCCCCGCGACGCGCCCCTCGCTGGCGGCGCGGGCGCTCAAGGTCGAGTTCTTCGGCAAGGCCTCGCACGCCGCCTCGGCGCCGCACCTCGGTATCAACGCCCTCGACGCCGTCATCCAGACCTTTAACGCCATCAACGCCCTGCGCCAGCAGGTACAGGCGGACGCCCGCATACACGGCGTGATCACGCACGGCGGCGAGACCCCGAACGTCATTCCCGCTTACGCTGCCGCCCGCATCCGCGTCCGCGCCAACCAGGCGGCCTACCTGAAGGACCTGTACGAGCGCGTCCTGGCCTGCGCCGAGGGCGCCGCCAGGGCCACCGGCGCCCGCCTCGAGTGGAGCGAGGACGTCTACCCCTACCACAACACGGTCCCGAACGGCCCCATCTCCCTCGCCCTGGAGGCCAACCTGCGCCACCTCGGCCTCAGCATCGACGACCTCGAGGAGGGCGCCGGCACCGGCAGCACCGACTTCGGCAACGTCTCGCACTACCTCCCCGCGGGCTTCGCCTACCTCGCGATCGCGCCCGCCGGCACCGCCAGCCACTCCGTCGAGATGCGCGAGGCCGCCGGGTCGCCCGCCGGCGACGCAGCCTGCCTCAACGGCGCCAAGCTCCTGGCGATGACGGCCCTCGACCTTATGGCCGACGATGACCTCCTCCGGCGCGCCCGAGAAGAGTTCGAGCACGCCGAGCGCCTCGCGGAGCCGTGGTAGCAACTCCCCGCTCCTCCCCGGGTGTATAGGATGTCCTGGTCCCCGCGCGCGGCTTCGTTGACAGGCGCAAGCCGCAGACGTACCGTGATTGAACCGTACTGGATTTATTACTGCGGCCGGCGGGGCGAATGATCTATCTAGACAACGCTGCGACCACGCCTCTGCACCCAAGGGCGCTCGAGGCGATGATGCCCTACCTCACCGAGAGCTTCGGCAATCCCTCCGCCACCTACGCCCTCGCCCGCAAGGCCAGCAAGGCAATCGACGACGCCCGCAGGACTGTCGCCGCCGTCCTCAACGCCAGGCCTTCGGACATCGTTTTCACCAGCGGCGGCACCGAATCGATCAACACCGCCCTCAAGGGCGTCGCCTTCGCCCAGAAGAAGGCGCGCGCCGGCAACCACGTCGTCACGACCACGGTCGAGCACCACGCCGTCCACCACTCCTGCAACTACCTCGAGCAGTTCGGCTTCGAGGTCACCTATGTCCCCGTCGACAGCTACGGCTGCGTCGACCCTGATGACGTCGCCCGGGCGGTCACGGAGCGCACTGTCCTCGTTTCCGTGATGCTGGCGAACAACGAGGTCGGCACCATCGAGCCTATCCCCGAAATCGCCGCCGCCGTGGGCGAGCGCGGCCGTGCCCTGCGCAAGCGCATCCCCCTGCATACCGATGCCGTGCAGGCCCCGGGAGCGCTGGAACTGGACGTCGACCGTCTCGGCGTCGACCTCCTGAGCCTCTCCGGACACAAGTTTGGCGGGCCCAAGGGCACCGGCATCCTCTACCTGCGGCGCGGCACGCCCTTCGTCTCCCAGATGTCCGGCGGGGGCCAGGAGCGCCAGCGCCGCGCCGGTACCGAGAATGTCGCCGGCATTGTCGGCCAGGCCGTCGCCCTGGAGGCCGCCGAGTCCGAACGAGAGGCGCACTCGAGGGACGTCGCCGCCCTCCGCGATTTCCTGATCGAGTCGGTGCTGCGGTCCGTGCCCGACAGCCGCCTCAACGGCTGCCCCGACGAGCGCCTGCCGAACAACGTCAACATCAGCTTCCGCGGCGTCCGCGGCGACGAACTGGTGCTGGCGCTGGACAAGAAGGGCATCGCCGCCAGCGCCGGCGCCGCCTGCGGCTCTTCGACCTGGGAGCCGTCGCACGTCCTGTTGGCGATGGGCGCCTCGATGCCGGAGGCCGTCGGCGCCCTGCGCCTCACCCTCTCGGCCGCGACCACGCGCGCCGAAGTCGAAGCCGTCGCCGCCGTCCTCCCCGGCCTGGTCGCCTCGCTGCGCGAGGGCCTCACTGCCCGCGCCGTCTGAGCGCCGGCTGTATCGCCGCGCCCTCCGCCCACTATCATCCGATCATGGCAGCGAAGCCGCCTGACTGGGTGGTCGCCGGCCTCGGCAACCCGGGCGAAAAGTACGCCGGCCACCGGCACAACGTCGGCGCCTGGTGCATCGAACGCCTCGCCCGCCGCCACCGGGCGCGTCTGCGAGGCGTGAAGGGCGGCCAGGGCGCGACCGTCACCATCGGCCCCGACCGCGTCCTGCTCTTCCGGCCGAACTCCTGGGTGAACATCAGCGGCGACGTCATCGCGCCGCTCCTGAAGCGCCTCCGGCTACCCGTCGAGCGCCTCATCGTCGTCTACGACGAGCTCGACCTCCCCGAGGGCCGCATCCGCATCCGCCAGCGAGGCAGCGACGGCGGCCACAACGGTCTCAAGTCCATAATCGCCGCCACGGGCTCGGGCGGCTTTGGCCGCGTGCGCATCGGCATCGGCCGGCCGCACGTGGACGGCAAGCCGTCCTGGGACCCCGAAGTCGTTGCCCGCCACGTCCTCTCCAACCCTGCCGGAGCGTCGCGCGACGTGCTCGATGCGGCGGTGGACCGCGCCTGCGAGGCCGTCGAGGCCATCGTGCGCGAGGGCTATGACCGCGCCATGAACCGCTACAACTCGGCCGAAGGAAACGACGACGCCCCGGCGCCGCCGCCAGCCCCGGCCGCCGACGCCGCCCTCAGTCCCTGACCCCGAGCCGGCCGGGCGTCAAACCCAGCACCGCGCGCGTCAGCACGCGAGCCGGATCACGGCCCGAGTCCGTCCGCGGCATCGAGCCGCCACTGCCAACCTCGGAGATACGCGCGATCCTGGCGCTAGTCCTCCCGCAGCCGCTGCCACTGCCAGAGCCGTGACAGGGCAAGTGCCGCGCGGCGCATGCTGGGGAACATCGCGATGCCGGAGGCCGCTGCCGCCCTCTGCAAGGCATCGAAGCTCGCGAAGCCGGCCGCGTTCGTCGGCGTGTCACTGACGAGCACCACGGGCTTCGCCGACTCCTTCTGCACCTCGACCAGCATTTCGACCTGGCGGCGCGCCATCTCCTCCGGGTCCCGGCGCTCCTCCGGCGGCCCCGGCGGGCGCGGGCCAGGCCCGCCGCCCCAACCCCCCGCATACAGCACGAAGTCGATGTTTGGCGCCGAAGCGCAGATCTTCAGCGTGCGCGCCTGCTGTTCCGGGCCGGCTCCCATCGCCGCATCGATCGGGTTGCGCACGCTCGTGCCGGCCACGGGCACGTACTCCATCATCAACCGCTGCGTCTCCGGAGGCAGGTGCGGCACACCCAGCCCCTCAGCGTTCACGTCGTCCGCGGAGAGCACGCTGCGCCCGCCTCCCCCGACGATGATGCAGGCGTTCGGACCAGATAGCTTCTTCACCCGCTCGAAGGCGATCACCATGTCGACCAGCTCGTCCATGCCCTCCACGCGCACGGCGCCCGCCTGGCGGCACAGCGCATCGAACACCCGGATCGGGCCGGCCAGGCTCGCGGTGTGCGACCGCGTCGCCCGCCCCCCGGCCTCCGTGCGGCCGCCCTTTAGGATCGCCACGGGCTTGCGCGCGGCGCACTTCTTCAGCGCAGCCACGAAGCGGCGCCCGCCCCTCACCCCTTCCAGGTAGGAGGCGACGATGTCCGTCTCGTCATCCTCGGCCATGTAGTCAAAGAAGTCCGCGTCGCAGAGGTCAGCCGCGTTGCCGTAACTGACCACCTTGCTGTAGCGCAAGCCTCGCGCCGCGCCCGCGTTGATGAACTGACTCGCGTTCGCGCCGCTCTGCGACAAGAGGCCGACGCGCCCCTTCTCCTTCGGGAAGCCGCCCATGAACGACAGGCCTACATCCGGCACGTAAAGCCCCATGCAGTTCGGCCCGATCACCCGGATCCCGAGCTGTTTGGTGCGCTCGATGACCGCCTGCTCCAACTCTGCCCGCTCTTCGTCCCCTGTCTCGCTGAAGCCCGCGGTGAAGAAGTGGATGACCTTCACGTTCTTCGCGGCGCAGTCCTCGACCAGTTGCGGCACGACCGCCGCCGGCACGCTGGAAATCACGTAGTCGACGTCCGTCGGCACATCGCGCAGGCTCGGGTAGCACTTGAGGCCCTGGATCTCGTCGTAACGGGGGTTTACCGGGTAGATGGGGCCCTTGAACCCCATCTCGATGATCGACGGCAGGAAGCCGCCTCCCATCCCCCCGCCGGTAGATGCGCCCGCGATTGCCACGTGGCGCGGGTGAAAAATGTACTCGAGGGGGTGCTGGGAAGCCATGCAGCGGGCAGTATAGGCGCGCCCAGCCTTACGCTCCACCGCCGATCGGACGGCAATAGATCCCGGCCCGTCACGTTTTGGTTAGGCGAGGGGTCGCGCGTGTTATGGATAATTGACGCGCGGCGCCCGTGCCCCCATCATGCTGCGCAGGCAGGCGCATGCAGCACAGGCAGGCGCCGCCCCGCCGTGGAATGGACCTCCGGGAGGTGGAGATGAAGACAGGGATTGTCAGAGGACTCGCGGTGCTGCTGGCCGGCGCCGCGCTCGGTTGGCTCGGCACAGCTTTGATCGATGGGTCGACGGCCAGCGCCGACCACCCGTGGGGCAACTACCACTGGGCGCGCACATCCAACCCCTTCACCCTGAAGGTCGGCGACAACGTCAGTTCGAAGTGGGACGCCTACCTCGATGAAGCGGTCGCCGACTGGAGCCTTTCTTCGGTCCTGGACCTGGCGAAGGTCGCGGGCGCGACCAACCCCAAGAACTGCCGGCCGACCGCCGGCCGCATCGAGGTCTGCAATTCCCGATACGGTAACAACGCCTGGCTCGGCCTGGCCCAGATCTGGGTGAACGGCGACCACATAATCCAGGCCGTCGCGAAGATGAACGACACCTACTTCGACACGGCCACGTACAACACGCCCGCCTGGCGCCGCCTGGTCATGTGCCAGGAGATCGCCCACGGCTTCGGCCTCGGGCACACGGACGAGAACTTCAACAACCCTAACGAGGGGTCGTGCATGGACTACACGAACGACCCCGACGGCGGCCCGGGCGGCGCGTCCGAGACTGACCCCTCGAACGAGCACCCGAACGCGCACGACTTCGAACAGCTCGAGCTGATTTACGCCCACCTCGACAGCACGACTACGATTAGCCAGGGCGAAGGTAGTGGCCCCGGTAACGGCCGCAACAGCGGCCCCTTCGACGACCCCAGCGAGTGGGGGCGCCTCGTTAGCTCCTCGGCCGACGGCCGCGTCCAGGTCTATGAACGCGACCTGGGTGGCGGCATCAGGATCATCACGCATGTGACCTGGGCAGAGCCCAGGCCCGGGCGGCGCTAGCAGTCCGGCTAGAAGGACCTGAAGGGAGGCCGGCGCCTTGCCGGCCTTCCTTGCTGTCAGCGACTAATCCGCCAGGCCCGCATCTCCCGTGCTCGGCGGGCGGATCACGGAGGGAGTGGTCGGGATCGGCGTCGGCGGCACCGCCGTAGCCGGCGGGCGAGTGGGCGTGGCCGCCGTCGGGCACACGACCTGTACAGTGCCGGTCGCCGTTACCGTGGTGCCCGCGGCCCGCGCCGTTATCTGCACCAGGCCGGACGTGCCCGGGAAGGCCGTGTACACCGCTGTCGCCACGCCGCTGATCGTCGGCGCCACGGGCACGATCGAGCCGTTCCCCGACGCCACGAACTCGATCATGGTGTTGTTCGCTACGAGGCGCCCGAACTGGTCGCGGACCGTCGCGAACACCGAGGCCTGGCTGCCGCAGGTGATCGTCGCCGGCGTTATGAGCAGCGTGATCGATGCCGGCGGCCCGGCGGTCGGGCAGGTCACGGTGATCGTCACGCTGTCCGAAGCCGACCCCACCGTAGCCGTCACTACCAGCGGGCCAGCGAAGCCAACAGGCACGGTGAAGAGCACCGACGCTACACCGCTGACCGTGTCCACCACGGCGATCACCTGGCCAGCGGCGGCAAACGTCACGTCCGTCCCATTCGGCACGGCCACGCCGTCATCCCGCACCACCGCCGTGAGGATCACGCTGCGGCCGCACTCCACCTCCGTGCTCGAAGCAACCAGGTCGACGGTGATCGCCGCCGCGGCTCTGTCGGCCGGCGCCAGCGATGCCGCCCCTAACGCCACCGCTACCGCGGCCAGAACAACGACAAGACGCCTGAGCATTCGATACCTCCTTAGACGAGCGGGGTCGCGAAGCCTGTCGGCGCCATCGTAGTCCCACAGATGCGCCGCCGCGAGACCTGTTATGTCGAGTAGCGAAACGTGAAGGCGACCTTAACGCGATCGAGGCCGTCGTTACCGCCGCCATCACCACGGGACGCCGCCTGCTACTCCTCTTCGAGCGCCTAAACCTTAAGGCGGCTGAGTGCTGCGAGAGAGCTTTACTGCCGCAGTGCGGCTGCTTCGCGATTGCCGCGGACGCTGTGGAGCCACCGCGCCCGGCCCGTCCTCGAGGAGCCGGCCGGGGGGCGGCGTCTACCGGGCTCCCGTACCGTCCGCCTAGGCGTGCACCGGCGTCGCGGTCAGCTTCGATAGCACCTTGTTAGTCGACACGACGTGCCGGTCAACCCTCAGTTCCTTCGGGTCGATGCCGAGCGCCAGGCCGATGAGCTGGGGCAGGTGCAGGATCGGCACCTGCAGGCCGTCAACGGTCGCGTATTTCGCCGCGTCCGGCTGCTGCGCATCCAGGTTCAGGTGGCAGAGCGGGCAGGGAGTGACCAGGAAGTCCGCGCCTTCCTTCTGTGCCTCGCTGAGGTGGTTCGCCGCCATGGTCAGCGAATTCTTCTTGTTGATCGTGAGGATCGGGAAGCCGCAGCACTTGTCCTGGCCCTCGTAGGTGATGAGCTTGCAACCCACCGCTTCGATCACCTGCTCCAGGTAGGTGTCGCGCTCCGGGAATTCGTCGAAGCCGAGGATGGACTCCGGCCGCAGGATGTAGCAACCGTAGAAGGGGCCGGCGCTGATCCCGTGCAGCGGCCGCTTGATCATGCTCTTCAGCCGGTCCAGCCCGAAGTCCTCCACGAGCACCCAGAGGAAGTTCTTCACCTCCAGGCCCTTCTGGGCGTCGTAGTACAGGCCCTCGTCCGAGAGCGTCTGGTTGATTTCGGCCGCGAGCTTCGCGTTCTTCTTCAGCCGCTGCTGCGCCATGCTCTGTACGCCCTGGCAGGTGCTGCAGATGTTGATCAGCGGCAGACCCAGCCGCTGCGCCAGCGCGAAGTTGCGCGCGTTCAGCGCATCCGCGGTCTCCATGCTGTGCTCGCTGATCACGCCCGCGCCCGTACAGTTGCCGTCGTACAGCTCGACGAGCTCGATCCCTAACGCAGCCGAGGTGCGCACCATCGACGTGTAGAGCTCGGGGCAGGCGCCCTTCGAGACGCAGCCGGGCCAGAAAGCGTACTTCATCGAGGAGTCCCCCTATCTCGCCGCGGCCGAAAGCCGCGGACCTAAACCTTCGCGTGCTCGAAGCGCTTGAAGATGCGCTTTACGTGCGCCGCCCCCGGGATCTTGTGCGTGAACGGCGAGGGCATCTTCCCGGCGCGGATCATCCGGATGCCGCCCGGCAGCTCCGCCAGGTTGGCAGCGATGTTGAGCAGCCCGTGCGTCCGTGGCAGCATCTGAAACTCGTTCAGCCGCCCGCCCTCCTTCACCGTCGAGGTGAAGGCGAAGGTGTGCCGGGAGCCGGCGTTGTTCGTGATACCGATGGCTGTCGCCTCCGCGCGCAGCTTCATGATCTGGTCCATGGGCTTCACGTCCTTGGGGCAGACCTGGACACAGAAGTTGCAGCGCGTGCAGTCCCAGATTCCGCTCGGTTCGCTCAGCTCGCGCAGGCGCGCGGCCGTATTGCCGTCCCGCGGGTCGTGCACGAAGCGCCATGCCTTGGCCAGCGCCGCCGGTGCCAGGAAGGATTTGTCGACCTCCAGCACCGTGCAGTCGGAGACACAGGCGCCGCACATGATGCAGTTCATGACCTCGGCCAGTTCGATCATCGCCTGCGGCGGCGCAAGGTACTCGCGCTCAGGCGGCGGGCCCGAGGGCTGAAGCCACGGCTTTACCGCCCGGATTTTGTCCCAGAACGGCGCCATGTCCACGACCAGGTCCTTGATGGTCGGCATGTTCCCCGCCGGCTCGACGACGATCTCCTCGCCGTCCTCGGCCACGCTCGATACCTGCGTCTTGCAGGCCAGGCGGGCGCGGCCGTTGATGCGCATGGCGCAGGAGCCGCAGATCGCGCTCCGGCAGGAGCAGCGCAGCGAAAGCGTCCCATCGTGGAACTCCCGCACCTCGATCAATGAGTCGAGGACGGTCGCGCTCTCCGGCATGTCGACCGTGTAGCGCCGGTACTCAGGCTCCTTGCCGGATTCAGGGTCGTATCGGAGGACTTTGAGCTTTACCTCCATCAGTACTTCCTTTCCTGCGGCTGCCATCGAGTAATGGTCACCGGCATCTCGGAGAGCTGAGGCCCCTCCGGTGAGTAGGTGCAGGCGATGTGCTTGAGGAAGTTCGCGTCGTCGCGCTGGGGGAAGTCAGTGCGGTAGTGCGCGCCGCGGCTCTCCTTGCGCGCGACGGCGCTCACGCACGTCATCTCGGCGCAGTCGATCATGAACCCCAGCTCGATCGCGAACAGGAGGTCCGTGTTGAACACCTTGCCCTTGTTCTCCACGCCCACCTTCTCGTAGCGCGCGCGGATGTCCTTCATCCTCTCGACCGCCAGGCGCAGCTGCTCCTCGGTGCGGAACACGCCGACGAGCTCGCTCATCATGTTGCCCATGTCGAGTCGGATCTTGGCCACGCGGTCGCCGTTCAGCGGCCGGTCGAGGAACGCCTGCAGCTTCCGCTTCGTCTCCTCAGCGTAGCGATCCGAGGGCGGCGTCCAGCCCATCACGCTGCGCGCCCGCTCCGCCGTCGCTACGCCCGAACGCCGTCCGAAGACGACCGTATCCAGCAGCGAGTTCGCGCCCAGCCGGTTAGCGCCGTGGACGCTGACGCAGGCAGCCTCGCCCGCCGCGTACAGCCCCTCGAGCGGCGTCTTGCCGTCGATGTCCGTCTTCACGCCGCCCATGATGTAGTGGACCCCGGGGCGTACCGGGATCGGCTCCTTCACCAGGTCGACTCCCGCGAAGTCGATGCCGATCTCCCGGATCTGCCACAGCCGTTCACGCACCCGCTCTTCGCCCAGGTGCCGGAGGTCCAGCAGCACGCAGCCGTCGACGCCCCGTCCCTCATTGATCTCCGTCTGCTCCGCCCGCGACACCACATCACGGCTGGCAAGCTCCATCATGTTCGGGGCGTACTTGCTCATGAAGCGCTCGCCCTCGGAGTTGAGCAGGTAGCCGCCTTCGGAGCGAGCGCCCTCCGTGATCAGCACCCCCGAGCCCTTTAGCGTGGTCGGGTGGAACTGCACCATCTCCATGTCGATGATGGGTGCGCCAATGCGGTAGGCGAGGCTGATGCCGTCGCCGGTGCAGATCAGGGCGTTCGTGCTTGGCTCGTACATCCGCCCCAGCCCGCCTGTCGCGATGATCGTCGACTTCGCGGCGATGACGTGCACGTTGCCCGTCCGGATCTCCATCGCCACCGCGCCCTTGCACACGGCGTCCTCGACAATGAGGTCCGTGACGAACCACTCTTCGTAGACCCGCAGGCCGTGCTTGATCAGCTGCTCGTAGAGGACGTGCAGGATAGCCTGGCCGGTGATGTCGCCGACGAAATACGTCCGCGCCTTGGAGGCCCCGCCAAACGACCGCGACCCCAGGCGCCCGCTCTCCTCGCGGTGGAAGATGACCCCCATGCGCTCGAGCTCGATCAGCGCCGGCCCCGCCTCCCGGCACAGCACCTCGATCGCGTCCTGGTCGCCCAGGTAGTCGGAGCCCTTCACCGTGTCGAAGGCGTGCTCTTCCCAGGAGTCGTCTTCCCCCAGAGCAGCATTAATGCCGCCCTGGGCGGCATTGGAATGGCTGCGCACGGGGTGGACCTTGCTAATGATCGCGACGTCCGCCCCCTCCAGCTGCGCCGCGATGGCCGCCCGCATCCCCGCGAGACCGGCCCCGATAATCAGGACATCGTGCTGGTAGACTGCCACTTCCCTTCCCTATCTAGCCGGGTGCTCCCAGCTCCCGGCAAAGGAATCTGCGGCGGGACCTGCCCCACGAGAGCGAGTATAAGCCGCCGCCCTGATAGGAAAAACTAGTAGCTGCGCTTCTGCGGCGCCCAGCGCGTTACCCTCACGTCCTCGTACTCCAGGCGCGGCCCCTGCGGCGTCCGCCACGCCACCGTGTGCTTCATCCAGTTCTGGTCGTCCCGCTCCGGGTAGTCCCGGCGCGAGTGCGCTCCGCGGCTCTCCTTCCGCGCGATCGCGCCTGCCGCGATCACCTCCGCCAGGTCAACCAGGAAACCCAGCTCCAGGACAGAGAGCAGGTCATAGTTGTACACCTTGCCCTTGTTGCGGACCGGCACGCCCGCGTAACGAGACCGGTAGTCGGCGATCTTCGCCAACCCTTCGCGCATCTGCGCCTCGTCCCGGAAGATGCCGAAGTGCTCCTTCATCGCCTCGCCCATCTCCTGGCGCAGGCGCGCCGGCAGGTCGCCGCCGTTCAGAGGCCGGTCCATCAGTTCCCGGATCCGGGTGAGCGAGGGCGCGAGCGAGCCCTCGTTCAGGGGCGCCTGCTTGAGGCCGCGCGCGAACTCGGCTGCCGCCTTGCCGGCCCGACGGCCGAAGGTCACCGTTTCCATCAGCGAGTTGCCCCCGAGCCGGTTCGCCCCGTGCAGCCCAACGGAAGCCACTTCGCCGGCGGCGAAGAGTCCCGGCAGGGGACTGGCGCCGTTCGCGTCCACCTTCACGCCGCCCATCGAGTAGTGCATGCCCGGCCGCACCGGGATCGGGTCCTTCGCCGGGTCGACGCCGGCGACATCTATCGCCAGCTCACGGATCTGGGGCAGCCGTTCGCGGATCTTCGCCTCGCCCAGGTGCCGGAGGTCCAGCAGTACGCAGCCGTCCACGCCCCGCCCTTCGTCGATCTCCGTCTGCTCCGCCCGCGAGACCACGTCGCGGCTGGCAAGCTCCATCATGTTCGGGGCGTACTTGCTCATGAAGCGCTCGCCCTCGGAGTTGAGCAGGTAGCCGCCCTCGCCCCGGCAGCCTTCGGTCATGAGGATGCCGCTCTCCTTCAGCGTCGTCGGGTGGAACTGCACCATCTCCATGTCCTGCAGCGGCGCGCCGGCGCGATAGGCCAGCGCCATGCCGTCCCCGGTGCAGATGAACGAGTTCGTAGTCGGGTGATAGACGCGGCCCAGGCCGCCCGTGGCCAGCACAACCGCGCCCGCTTCCACCACGTGCAGCTCCCCGCTTCGCATGTCGATGGCGGAAACGCCGCGGCATACGCCGTCCTGCACTATCAGGTCCACCGCGAACCACTCCTCGTACACGCCGATGCCGTACTTCAGGAGCTGCTCGAAGAGGACGTGCAGGATCGCCTGGCCCGTAATGTCGGCGATGTAGCAGGCGCGCGGCGTGCCGGCCCCGCCGAAGGGCCGCTGGGCGATCCGCCCATCGTCCCAGCGCGTGAACACCGTGCCCATGCGCTCAAGTTCGACGATGTCGCCCGGCGCCTCCCTGGCGAAGATCTCCACGATGTCCTGGTCTGCCAGGTAGTCGGAGCCCTTCACCGTGTCGAAGGCGTGCTCCTCCCACGTGTCGGCTTCGCCGAGAGCGGCGTTGATGCCGCCCTGCGCCGCCACCGAATGGCTCCGGAGCGGGTGTACCTTCGTCAGGATGGCCAGGTTTGCGCCCTCCCGCATCGCCTCAAGGGCGGCGCGCATACCCGCCATGCCGGCGCCAATCACAAGGACTTCGTGCTTGAATACCGCCACGGAGGACACCTCCCGGAAGTCGGCCCTTCGATGCTTCTTGCGAACACCATCGTATGAGCGTCCCGATATTCATACAACCGATAAAGACAGCCTTTAGTTATCGAATTCCTCTTTTAGGGCCGTTCGGCCCCCTCCGGCGGGACAGCCGGACTGGCCGCGGGCACGAGGAGCCATGCCACCTACAGCGGCCCTGGCGCCGTCGAGGCCGCGGGGCCTACAGAGCCGTAGCCTCGGCCGGGGAGGCGCCTGTCGCGGGCCGGAGGAAGGCGTCGGCAAGGAAGCCGGGCGCGATAGGAGGAAGGGCCGGCGAGGTCACCGGCGGCGAAGGACTCGAGGCAGAGGGCGAGGCAGAGAATTACTGGACCAAGGCCCGTGCCGCCCGGATCAGGGTCAAGGAGTCCGTCCGCGAGGCCAGGGGACCGTGAGCGAGCGACGCCAGGCCTGCGCCTTGCAGCGAGAAGAGGCCCTTTTCAGGGCCTCTCTCGCATAGTCCCCACGGCGGAGCCCCGCCGGTCCGCCGTCAGGCTGCCTTCGTCGTCTTCCGCGGGCGGTTGCCCTTCAGGGAGCCCACCTGCTCCTGCAAAGCCGCGATCTGCTCTCGCAGCGTGAGCATCTCGGTGAGCATCTCGACGACCAGCGCGTCACCGGCCGGGATTGTCCGGCCGCCGCCACGCCGGGCCGGGATAATCCTGTCGAGCGACAGGACCGAGGGCACGCCGTTGAGCGCGCAGTAGATGATGAACAGGCCCGCTGCAAGCAGGACAGGTCCGGCGACTACCTGGAGCATGGTCACCCTTTCCGTCCGCCACCGCAGCGAATGCTAGGCTGTGGCCGCGCCCCGAGCCATTAGGGAGAACCCCTACTTTTCCGCCGGTCGGCCCCCGGCGCCGGTCTCGGACAAGATGGTGTCGCCTACAGCGTCGTGATCGGCCGAGACTGCAACAGGTAGATCTGCCCCGCCGCCATCCCCCACTCCACGTCTTGCGGCGACCCGAAGTGCTCCTCCACCTGCAGCGCAATGCGCGCCACCGCCTTCGCCTCTTCATCCGAGATCGAGGGGGCGTTCGCGCGGCCCGGCTCCAACTCGCGTTCGATGGTCCCGCCGCCGTCCGGGTGCGGGAAGATGGCCAGGCACTTCTCGTAGATCTCCCGCTCCAGCAGACCCAGCGACTCCTTGTGCACTACGAAGGCGTCCGGCGTCACGCGCCCCGACACTATCGCCTCGCCCAGTCCGTAGCTCGCGTTGATCACCACGCGGTCGCGGTCCCCCGTTACGGGGTGGGCTGTGAACGCGATGCCGGACTTCTCGGAGGGCACCAGGCCCATCACGACCACCGCCATCGCCTCGCCACCGATCGGCATCCCTTTCAGCGCCCGGTAGCGAATGGCGCGCTCTGACCACAACGAGGCATAGCACCTCTTCAGAGAGTCGAGCACGCCGTTTACGCCGAGGACATTGAGGTAGGACTCGTAGAGGCCGGCGAAGGACGCGCCCGCGCCGTCCTCCGAGACGGCGGAAGAGCGCACCGCGCTCGCCACGCCGGACATCGACACCAGCTCATCGTACGCTGCCGCAACCTGCTCCCGTAGTTCGTCCGGCAAGTCGGCGCTCATCACCGCCGTCGTAACCTTTTCCGAGAACGCCCTGACGGCCGCGAGGTCCTTCGGGTCAAGCCCGGCCGCGCCCTCGGCAGCAGCCTCGATGCCCGCAGCCTCCTCGAAGCAGCGGTACCCGTCCGCGTTCACGGCGTAGCCCAGCGGTACCGCGAACCCCGCGGACAGCATCTCCGAGAGCGACGCCGCCTTTCCACCAACCAGCTCGCGGGGCAACCTGCCACGGTGCAGCCATTCGATGAAAGCCAACTCACCCTCCCTGAGCAGCGATCTTAACAGCGCCGCCGGTGTGTGTGTGTGTGTGATGTCAGGCCGGCTGTCTGCCGTTGCCGTTGCGCTCGCCCAGGAACCAGCGGCGGCGGGGGGCCTTTCGGGTCAGCCCGAACTTCGCCATTGCAGTCTCACGGATGTAGTCCACCGCTTCTTGCGGCGAGTCCGTCACCTTGAAGATCGCCAGTTCTCCCTTGTCCAGCGTGCCGGCTTCGACCAGCGTCTCACTCATGAAGTGCAACATCGGCAGCCAGAACTGCGCTCCCATCAGCACGACCGGGAAGTCGCTGATCTTCCCCGTCTGGATCAGGGTCGCTGTCTCGAACACCTCGTCCAGGGTGCCGAACCCTCCCGGCATGACCACGAAGGCGTACGAGTACTTGACCAACATGACCTTGCGCACGAAGAAGTAGCGAAAGGTCACGAAGCGGTCCAGGTAGGCGTTGGGCTTCTGCTCCCGGATCAGCTCGATGTTGCAGCCGACGCTCCGTCCGCCGGCCTCCTTGGCGCCGCGGTTCGCGGCCTCCATGATCCCCGGCCCGCCTCCCGTCATCACCGTGAAGCCCTCCCGAGCCAGGAGCGCTCCCGTCTCCCGCGCCAGGGCGTAGTAGGGGTGGTCTTCTTCGAAGCGGGCGGAGCCAAACACCGTCACGCAAGGTCCCAGGAAGTGCAGCGCCCGGAATCCCCTCATGAACTCGAAGAAGATGCGGATCGCCCGGAGCAGCTCGATCTCCCGCCTTTTCGGGCCTTCGAGAAGCTCCGTCTCCTCTGGATGCGGGTGCGCCGGGGCGGTTAGTAAGTCGTTGCGCAGGTTCATGGCTTCTTAGGGTCGCACGAAAGCCGCCCGATTGCGAAGGGCTTTCGGTCGCTCCAGTGCGCTCGCTCCTTTTGTCTAAGCACCGCAGTCGCTTAAATGATCGGCATGTCCGAGTCAGATAACCAAGCCTTCCTCACGCGCCGCGACGACCTCTTTCTGCCCGCGCCCATTGCGCGCGGGCCATGGAACCCGAACTCCCTGCACGGCCGCCTCCTCGCCGGCCTCCTGGCCCACACCGTGGAGCAGCGCTTCGGCCGCCCGGACTTCCAATTCGCCCGTCTCACCATCGACCTCTTCCGCCTCCCTCCCCTCGCGCCGCTCTCGATCGACGTGGCGCTGCGACGCGAGGGCAACCGGATCAGGGTCGCCGAGGGGTCGATCTCCTCCGAGGGCTTGGAGGTGGCGCGAGGCAGTGTCGTCATGCTGCGGCGGGCCGAGCAGCCTGAGGGCGAGGTC
>DATLYJ010000138.1 GCA_035574915.1 Dehalococcoidia bacterium
CCACGGTTGACGCCAGTTCGACGTGCTCCGGCCGGAAGAAGCCGGGTTCGGCATGTACCAGGCTCAGGGAGCCTAGGCTGCGGTCCTTCAGCATGAGGGGGACCGCCATCCAGGAGCGGAAGTAGCTCATGGGCGACCGGGTAATGTCGCCTTCGATGATCGACCGGTACTCGACGGCAAAAGGCTCATCGCCGCGCACATCCGGGATGACCACGTGCTCGCCGCTCCATAGCCGCCGCCAGATCCTCGTCTCATAGAAGCGCGGCGCGCTCAGGCCACCGGGACCTGCTGCCGGCGGGCGGCGGGTCGCGACCTGCCTCGGACCCTCATCCGTGACGAGCTGGATTGCCGCGCCCGTATACGGGATGAGCTCGCCGAGCCTGTCCAGCGCCGTCTCATACAGCTGGCGCAGGTCCAGCGTCGATGTCACGGCGCGGGACATCTCCAGTATGGTCTGCAGGTCCCTGGCCCGGCGCTGGCTCTCCTCATAGAGCCGCGAGTTCATGCGGATGAACGTGCCGGCGAACCAGGCCACCGCCCATGTACCGCTGGTAGCCGCTACGTCGGTTGCGGACCAATCACCGCGGCTGGTCGCGAAAAAGCCAACAAGACCGGCCGCGACCACGCCGGCGACGAGGCCGGTGCCGCGGCCGCTGGACACCGAGGCCGCCCCGTATACCGAAACCAGGGACCCAAAGGTCCCCGCCTGGACCACCTCGTAGCCCATGGCGGCGTGGGCGACGAGGGCGGCATTGACAAAGGCGAGCACGCCCATCGGCGAAAGTCGCCGGAGGGCGAGAGGAAGCGTCTGGCCGAGGACCAGGACGGCGCCCAGAAGGTCGTCGCTGCGAAAGTCAGCCGTACCGTCAGAGCGGCCGAGGATGGTGGCCAGCCCCGCCGCGCCCAGGACGAGCGCCAGCAGCGCGTCGAAGAGCCTCGGGTCGACTTCGCGGACGAACCTGATGAGGCGCCGGGCCCGGCGCGCCGCCGGTGCGATCGGCGGTTCGTCGGCGGCGCTGGCCTGCTGCCGGGCCATCTTTAACCGCCGGCGAGGGTAACGAGGCCGCGCTGGGCGGCGTAGAGCGCGGCCTGCGTCCGGCTCTGGACGCCGAGCTTACCGAGGATATTCGAGACGTGTGTCTTGACCGTTTTCTCGCCGATGACGAGCTCAGCGGCGATCTCCTTGTTGGCCTTGCCCTGAGCAACCAGCTTCAGCACCTCGGTCTCGCGCTCCGTCAACGCCTGGGCGCTGTCCGGAGTCCGGACCTCACGCATCAGTCGCGCCGCGGCCTGCGGTGAGAGCTGCACCTGGCCGGCTGCCGCCGCCTTGATCGCCCGGCAGAGCTCCTCCGACTGGGTGTCCTTGAGCAGGTAGCCTATCGCCCCGGCCTTGACCGCCCCGACAACGGAGGCGTCTTCCAGGACACTGGTCAAGGCGATCACCTCCGTGTCCGGGAAGTCGCGGCGGATCTCCTGCGTAGCGGTAATGCCGTCCATCACCGGCATGAGGAGGTCCATCAGGACCACATCGGGGTTGAGGCGCTTCGTCAGGGCTACGGCCTCGGCGCCGTTCTCCGCTTCGCCTACGACGTCGAACTCCGGGTCAAGCGAGAGGAACATCTTGAGTCCCTGACGGACCACGCTGTGGTCGTCCGCCAGGACGATTCGGATTGTCACGACGCCTCCTTTGGCGGGCGCTGCAACTCTAACAAATCGTTACCTGGGCCGCCTCCGTCTTAAGGCGGACACGGCCTTCCGTCCAAGGGGTAGCCCTGAGCCCACCCAAGGCTCGATTCCTCCGCCTCCGGACGCATCGACACTGAGATGGTGAAACCGATCGACGTGCTCCTGGTGGATGACGAGGCGAGGGTGCGGCGGGGCCTGCGGATGCTCTTCGACCTCGAGCCCGATGTGCGGGTCGTCGGCGAAGCGGCTGACGGAGTCACCGCGGTCCAGCTTGCGCGTCAACTGCAGCCGGACGTGGTCGTCATGGACATCGAGATGGCCGGCGGCGACGGCCTCACGGCCACGTTCTCGCTGGCGCGAGAGCGGACCGCCGTAGTCGTCCTCACGATCCACGACTCGGAGCGAGTGCGACGAATGGCAGCGCGGGCCGGGGCAGCGGCCTTCGTGAGTAAGCACGAGGGCGGCGCCCGCCTCCTCGAGGTCATCCGCAGCGTCGCCGCACCCAGAGAGGACACGCCATGAGCGAGACGTGACGGGAGGTGTAACCACGACTGACAGACACGAGAGAGGACGGACATGAATTCCACTAACGGGAACGGCAAAGACAGAAGCAAGGCTGGGAGAAAGGAAACGAACATGCCAGGTATCTTCTCGCCCGAAGGGTTGGCCCGGTTCTCCGCCAGGCGCCCCTGGGTCGTGGGCGGGCTCTGGGTGCTGCTCATCCTCGCCGCGTTCGCCGGCGCAGGCATGATGCGCATCGACGACAGCGACGTCGAGAACAAAGACTACGAATCGGAACGTGTCCGCGCCGCGCTGGAAACGGCCCGCGGCGAAGAGCCGGCGGCCGAGAACATCATCGTGGTGTCGGAGTCCAGGACGGTGGACTCGCCCGAGTTCCGAGACTTCGTCACGAAGCTGACGGCCGAGGTCCGCCACACGGCCGGCGTAGCCGAGGCGACTGACTACTACGAGAGCGGCGAGGCGCGGCTGGTCTCGCCGGACCGCCGGAAGACCGTAATCACCGCCACCCTCGAGGGCGACCCCGATGACGCCCGCGAGACGGTCGGACCGCTGCTGGACCTGGTGAAGGAGTCTGATGGGCAGAGCGGCTTCACGGTGCTGACCGTCGGAGACGGTAGCCTCAGCGCTGAGATAAGCGCGGTGTTCGAGAAGGACCTTCAGCGCTCCGAGATCATCGGCATCCCGGTTGCCCTCCTGGTCCTCCTACTGGTCTTCGGAGCCGCGGTTGCCGCGGGCGTGCCGCTCGCGCTGTCCTTCGTCGCCATCTTCACTGCCGTGGGCATCACGGGCGTCGCCAGCCGCTTCCTGCCCGTCGGCGACGTGGTCATGAACATGATCGTGATGATCGGCCTGGCGGTCGGCATCGACTACTCCCTGTTCATCATCGAGCGGTTCCGAGAGGAGCGCGCCCGGGGCCTTTCGAAGGTGGATGCAATCGCCCGCGCCGGCGGCACGGCGAGCCGCGCGGTGCTGTTCTCGGGCATCACGGTCATCATCGCTCTCGCGAGTCTGCTGATCGTGCCGTCGACTACCTTCCACGGCCTCTCCCTGGGCGCGGTTGCGGCCGTGATCGGGGCGGTCCTCGCGGCCCTCACACTCTTGCCCGCAGCCCTTTCCCTCCTTGGCGACCGCGTAAACGCGCTGCACCTGCCGGGCAGGGGCACGGTCAAGGGTGAGCACAGCGGCGAGGGCTTCTGGGGCAAGGTCACAGGCGCCGTCATGGCCCACCCGCTGATCGCGATTGCCGCCTCCGTGACGCTGCTGCTGGCCGCTGCCGCGCCCGCCGCCGGCATCCGCCTCGGTTTCTCGGGGGTGAGTGCGCTGCCGGAGAGCCTGCAGTCGATCCGCGGTTTCCATGTCCTGGACAAGGACTTCGGCGCCGGCCGCCTGGCGCCGGTCGACATCCTGGTCGAGGGCAGCCTCGAGTCGACCGCAGTGCGCAACGCTCTCAACCAGCTCTCTGCCTCCCTGAGCCTCGACGAGCGCTTCAACGGGATGCTGGAGCCGGTCGCGGTCCCCGGCGGCCGCTACACCTTCGTCCAGGTCCACCTGCGAGGCGACAGCATCGGCACGGAGGCTCAGGAGGCGGTCCGCGCCCTCCGCGAGCGCTACCTGCCCGAGGCCTTCCGCGGCGTCGATGCGCGCGTCCTTGTCGGCGGGATGACCGCCTCGAGCATCGACAGCATCGATTCGATGAAGGAGTACCTGCCGGTCGTCATCGGCTTCGTGCTGGCCCTGAGCTTCGCCCTGCTGACGCTCGTCTTCCGCTCGATCGTCATCCCGGTGAAGGCGATCATCATGAACCTGCTGTCCGTGGGTGCGGCCTACGGCCTGCTGGTGGCCGTGTTCCAGGAAGGCTTCGGCGCTAGCCTCCTCGGTTTCGAGACCGTGGACACCGTGGTGGCCTGGCTGCCGGTGTTCCTGTTCGCGGTCCTGTTCGGGCTCTCGATGGACTACCACGTCTTCCTGCTGAGCCGGATCCAGGAGCGGTTCCAGCACAGCGGTGACAATCGGGGCTCGGTGGCCTACGGCCTGCAATCGACGGCGCACATCATCACGGGCGCGGCCGCGATCATGGTCGCGGTCTTCGGCGCCTTCGCCCTCGGCGACATGGTCGAGATGCAGCAGATGGGCTTCGGCCTCGCGGTCGCGGTCTTCGTCGACGCCACGATCATCCGCTCCGTCCTGGTGCCGGCGAGCATGGAAATGCTCGGCGCCTGGAACTGGTACATGCCGGGCTGGCTTTCCTGGCTCCCGCGCATCGAGGTCGAAGGCGGCCAACGCCGCCCGGCAGCGCTGCCCGCGGGGGTGCTGGCGGAGGGCCTGCCGGCGGACTAGACCGCAGCTTCTGAAGGGAAAGGCGGCAGGAGACGTGCTCCTGCCGCCTTTCCCGTGCGCATCGCCAGCCTCCACGGGCTCCCCGGCAGTAAGGGCGGCAGCGCCGGGGAGGGCGCGGCATGGCCGGGAGCCGGGCGAGCGGGCGGACTGGTATTCGCGCGCAGAGGTTGTGTTATCGTGGGCGGGAACGATGAGACCGCGACCCCACGGGGCGCGTCCCGGCGCGCCGAAGACTTATCCGGCGGCCGTCCGCTGGCTGGCCCGCCTTGCGCTGCTCACGCTCGCGCTGCAGCTCGCCTCGCTGGGCCACTGGTCCGTGGGGCCATTCCACCAGGACCCGGGGGCGCTGGAGTCCCACGCGGCGCACTGTCACGGTGACACCTCTGCTTGCGGCGGCCAGCCCGCCTTTGCTGGTACGTACGTGGAGCGGCCACTGACGCTGGTAATTTCGTCCGTCCAGCTCGAGGTGGAACAGGAGGCGGCGGCATCGCCTCGGAGCGCTGTCCTCCCCATCCCGGAACAGCCTCCCCGCCGCGCCTGACTGGCGCCTGCTCGCCAGCGGCGCGTCCACCGAGCCTCCCGGCACGGCGGGCGTAACAGGCTGGCGTTGCTTACGATCTGCGGCCCCTCGAGCCGAGGGGCGATTTCACCGGGAGGGGAAACGATGCGAAAGATAGGCGCCGCGGCGCTCGCGGCTGCCATTGCCGTCATTGCTATTGTGCTGGGCTTCGGCGTCGCCGGCGCGCACTCGCGGCCGGTGCGGCTGGAGCCGGCGCCGGGAGCAGTGCTTCAGAGCGCGCCGGCGCAGGTGCAGGGCTGGTTCACAGCCGACCTGCGCCGTGACCCGAACTGGACGTTCATCCGGGTGACAGACGCGCAGGGGAACCGCGTGGACACGGGCGAGACCGTCTTGAGCGCCAACCGGCGGCAAATGACGGCGACCTTGCGCTCCGGGCTCGGGCCCGGGCGCTACCTGGTGACCTGGCGTACCTGGGATGAGGTAGACGGCGCTATCTTCGGCGACTGCTACTACTTCTTCGTCGGCCAGGCGGCAGCCGATCAGGCACTGGCGGAGAACCTTCGCCTGGATGGCGGCCGCGCCTGTGAACGCATCGATGTGAGCGCCCGCGGCGGGACTCCGGTCCCGGGCCTCACTCCTACAGTGGCGGCCACGGCCGCGGCTGCGGACGGCCACGACGAGCCGGCTGAGGACGATGGCGAGGACGGGGACGGTGGAGTGCCCGTCTGGGGGCTGGCGCTTGGCATCGCCGGCGGCGTCGTCGTCGGGGCGGTCGGGGCGCGAGTGCTCGGGAGGAGCTAGTTGAGGAAAGCCCTGGCGGCCCTCGCAGCACTGGCCGGCCTCGCGCTGGCCATCGGCCTGCAGGCAGTCGCGCCGCGGCCGGTGGAGGCGCACGCGACGCTGGTGCGGGCGGACCCGCCGGTGAACTCGCAGCTCCGGGAGCCGCCCCAGGTCATGACGCTGTACTTCAGCGAACCGCTGGAGCGCAGAGTCAGCACCGTGCGGGTCCTCGACGCGGGCCGCCAGCGCCTTGACATCTCCGTCGAGTTCGACGACCAGGACGACGCGCTCATGCGCGTGCGTCTGCCGGCGCTGCAGCCGGGCTATTACACCGTCGCCTGGGAAACCCTGTCGAAGGTCGATGGGCATCGGATCACCGGCCAGTACCCGATCACCGTCCTCAACCCGGACGGGACGCCACCGCCCGGGTCAGCCCCGCAGGCGGGGACGGTTCGGGTCGAGGGCACCCAGGCGAAGCCGGAGCGGGTGGTTGTGCGCTGGCTCCTCCTGGTCGGTGGCAGCCTCGTGGCGGGGTCGGTCGCCTTCGCCTGGGTGCTGCTTGGCGTCTCAGGCGGCGAGGCGGACCGCGTCCGCAAGGCGGCGGCCGGCCGGATCGCGGCGCTGGCCGCTGGCGGGCTCTGGCTCCTGGCAGTGGCTGGCTTCGCCGAGCTTCTCCTGCAGGCGCGAGACGTGTTTGGCTCGGCGACGGACTTCCCGGATGTCCTGGGCGACACCCGTTGGGGCGAGCGGTGGCTGGCGCGAAACGTGCTCGTGGCGCCGCTCGCGTTCGGGGTGTTTGCGCTCTACCGGCGGGGCCTGACGGGCCGGACACCTCGACTTCTAACCATTGCCCTGCTGGCGCTGAGCCTGGCGTACCTGCTCGTGACCGCCTCGGTCAGCCACGCGGCCGCGGGGCGCGGCTCTGTCTGGGCGACGCTAAGCGACTTCGTGCACCTTGTGGCAGCGTCGGTATGGATCGGGATGCTGGTCCAGGTGGCCGTGACCGCCGTCTGGGCGCGCCGCAACCTGACGCGCCAGGCTCAGGCCGTCGTCCTTGCGGACGTGCTGCGCCGGTTCTCGATCGTGGCGCTGATCAGCGTGGCCCTGCTGCTGTTCACCGGCGTCGTCAACGCTGTCATCGAGCTGAACGAGCCGGGCGACCTGCTCGAGACCGGCTACGGAAGGGCGCTCCTGATAAAGCTCGTGCTGATCGCGCCCCTTCTCGTGGCCGGCGCCTTGAACGCCTACCTCTTCCGCCCTCAAGTGGACGAGGAGGCCGACAGGGTCATCACGGCCAGGAGGGGAGGGCTATCCGCGGGCTGGGAGGAACTCCACCGGACGCTCTCGCGCACCGTGGCGGTGGAGGCTGCCCTCGCCGTCACCGTGCTTCTGGTCGTCGGCTACCTCGCCCAGGTCGCGCCGCCGAGGAGCGCCCTCGCCTCTCCGAGCGTCCAGGGCAAGTTCATAGAGACGCGAAGCGCGGGCGGCATTAGCGTCACACTCGTGGTCGACCCGAACCAGCCGGGCCAGAACGCTTTCGAGACTTACCTCACTGGCGACGCGCTCAGCGTCGAACGGGTCCGCCTCGTGTTCGAGCAGCAGAAGCGGGGAGCCTTCCAGTCCGACATGGTCCTGGAGCGCTCCAGTTCGCCGCTGATCTACGTCGGGGCCGGCCCCTACCTCGACCAGGCGGGGAAGTGGCGGGTGACGGTCGAGCTGCGCCGCTCGGCCGGGGCTGACCTCGCCCTGCCCTTCGCCGTCGAGGTCAGCGCCCCGGGAGGCCTTGCGGCCGGCTCGCGGGGCGGCGCCTTCGAGTCGCCCCGCGGCTTCTCTACCGAGGCCGTCTTGCTAGTTGCCGTGTCGGGCGCGCTCTGCGCCGGGCTGGTCATCGCCAGCCTGGACCGCCCCGGACGGCCGGCGGGCCTCATGGGAGACTGGGCCGACCGCATCGCCGACGTCGAGGTCCGCCCGAGCCTGTCGCTCGCCGCCCTCCTGGCCGTGGGCATCGGGCTTGGCATCCTGTTCGGCACGCACGGCCACGAGATCCTGCGCGGCGAGAGCGCTCGCACGGGGAACCGCGTGCCGGCCTCGCCCGAGTCCGTGGCAAGGGGGAGGGAGCTCTTTTTCGCGAACTGCATTCAGTGCCACGGTGAGAGCGGCCGCGGGGATGGTCCGCTGGCCTCCTCGTTGAGCATCCCGCCGGCCAACCTTTACGACCACATCCCGTACCACGCCGACCAGTTCTTCTTCAACATCATCAGCCGCGGCGTCAGCGGCGTCATGCCGGGATTTGCCTCGACGCTGAGCGAGGAGGACCGCTGGCATATCCTCAACTTCCTGCGAGATCAGTTCGGCGAGGGTGCGGCTACACGGTAGAGGGCAGCCAGGCAGCCGAACTCCCGGACATCAGGAGCTCCGGACCAGCGAAGGTCAGGGGTGCCGGATGTCCGGAGGCCCGGAGGTGACGTTGGACGGACGTGGGTGGCCACGCGGCGCGGGTGCTACGATTCCCGCATGAGCACGCTGGAGGCTTCGCGCGGCCTGTCCCCGCGGGTGCGGATTCAGATCGTGCTCGTCCTCCTGATCCTCTGGGAGGCAGTGAGCCTCCTGGCTGAGCTGAGCTTTGGCGGGCCTCTGGTCAAGGTGTCCGGCGACAGGGTCTCCGGCCTGCTCGCCGCGCGGGGCTCGCTGAGTGGCGCCTCCGTCGTCCCCCTGGCGCTGTACATATACGCCCTCGCCCGGGGCGCGATGCGCTACCGGGGCCTACTCTGGATCGGTGTCCTCGAGCAGTCGATGGCGGTGGTCTTTGCCGGCTATCACACCATTGCTGGCGACGTGAAGTTCGGAGGCGCAATCGTCCCGATCGGCGTCTCCCTGGCCCTGCTGGTCCTCCTCCTCGCCAATATGCCTCGCGGCCAGACCACCTCCTGAGGTCAGCGGTGGAAAACGAGGCCTCCCGCCACCAGGCCACGATAAGCACGGAGATCCTCACCCGTCTCGTCATCCTCCTGATAGCCGCCTGGGACGCGATTGCCGGACTGGTGCTGCTTGCCTTCAGGGGCGCCAGCGCGGGCGCGCTCGGCGCCGGCGTGGAGGACCGGGCCGGGCAACGCCTTCTGGGCGCCCACCTGCTTGTCCTGGTGCCGGTCTACCTGATCCTGGCCTGGAAGCCGCGCCGTTTCGTGCAGCTGCTCTGGCTACCCTTCGCGGCGCAGGGCGCCGTCGTGCTCGTGATCGGCTACAACATGCTCGAAGGCGACACCGAGTTCGGTGACGGCATCCTCGCATTTGCTGTGGGGCTGATCTTCGTCGTGCTGCTGGCGTTCCTCTGGGTCTCGGAGCAACGCACTATCGCGCGACTGAAGTCGGAGGCTGAGATCGAGGCCACGGGGCGGCCGGCGCCGGCCCTACCGCCCGGCGCCCAGCCGGCGCAGGGCCCTGATGGCGGCAGCCGCCAGTAGGTCGCGAGGACTGCCGGACACTCCGAAGCCCTCGGTCCCCACCTCGACGACGTCGAATAACGGCAGGGCGGCCTCGTGGCCGGGACCGACCGATCCCGGGAGGCAGGCGACTGGCCGACCGGCAGTCCGCGCCAGGCGCGCGACATAGGCGGGGGCCTTCCCGAACGGCGTCTGCCCGTCCAGCCTGCCTTCGCCCGTCAGCACCACGTCCGCGGCAAGGACGCGCCCGGGCAATCCTGCCGCCTCCCCGACTACCTCGGCCCCGGAGCGCAGGGCGGCGCGAAGGAAGGCGATGGCGCCGGCGCCGAGGCCACCGGCCGCGCCGGCGCCGGGTACGTCGAGGACGTCGGCGCCGAGGTCGCGCCTGACGATAGCGGCGAAGTGACGCAGCGCCGCATCGAGCTCGGCGACCGCCGCGGCGTCGGCGCCCTTCTGGGGTCCGTAGACGGCGGAAGCGCCCTCGGGCCCGCAGAGGGGGTTGCTCACGTCGGTCGCGGCGACAACCCGCAGGGCTCGCAGCCCCGGGCGCGCGGCGGTGGCGTCGATCCGCGCCAGTCGCGCCAGGGCTGCGCCGCCGGGCGGCAGCTCCTCGCCCTCGGAATCCAGGAGGCGGTAGCCCAGGGCTTGCGCCATGCCCGCCCCGCCGTCATTGGTGGCGCTCCCGCCGATGCCGAGGATGAGCTCGCGGCAACCGGCGTCCATTGCTGCCGCGATGAGCTCGCCGGTGCCATAGCTGGAGGCCCGGCGAGGGTCCAACTCCTCCGGCCGCAATCGAAGAAGGCCGGATGCGCTCGCGCACTCGATTACGGCCGTGCCGCCGGGAAGGAGGGCCCACTCGGCCTCGATGAGGCGCATGAGCGGGTCGTGCGCCTCGTCGCGCCGCATCACGCCGCCGCTTGCGGCGAGAAGGGCGGCGGCCGTGCCGGGGCCGCCGTCCGCCATGGGCGCCACATCGACTTCGGCGTCCGGGAAGGCGCCGCGCACAGCGGCGGCGATCGCGTCCGCCGCCTCGACCGCGGTCAGGGTGCCCTTGTACTCCTGGGGCGCGACCAGGACCCGCATCAGCCGTAGATCTGGTCCCAGCGAAGGATGAGCCCCACGACTGCCGCGGCGGCGATGACGACGACGTAGATGATGATGAGCAGCTTGAAGCGCTCCCAGATGCGTACGGCCCACGGCTGTCTCAGCGCCACGAAAGGCCACAGGGCCAGCCCCGCGAGGACAAGAACGAAAATGAGGACTCTCATGGGCTTTGGGCCGGCGAGCCGGTTTCGGCGCTAGCCCGACACTTCCTCGCGCACGGGAGCCTCGCCGATGACTCCTTCGGCCCGCAAGGCTTCGACCTCCGTTTCCGAGAGACCGAGGAGGCCGCGAAAGACGTAGTCATTGTGCTGGCCGAAAGTCGGCGGCGGCAGCCGGACGTGAGCCGGCGTAAGGCTGTAGTGGTACGGCAGCGCGTCGATCTCCCAGACGCCGGCGTTCGGGTGCGCGACCAGCTCGAAGAAACCGCGGGAGCGCAGATGCGGGTCCTCGTGCAGCATTGCGGGCGTGGCCACGGCCGAGACGGGCACGCCTGCGCCTCCAAGCAGGTCGCACACCTCGGCGGCGGTCCGGCTCTGAGTCCACTCGCTGATGACGGCTTCCAGTTCTGTCTGGTTGCGGTAGCGGCTGACCACGTCGGCGAAGCGGGGGTCCTCGAGCAACTCCGGCCGCCCCATCACCTTACAGAGCGCCTCGAAGTCGGCGTCGTTGCGGCAGGCGATAGCCACCCATTCGTCATCACCGCCGGCGGTGCGGAAGACGTTGTGCGGTGCCATGGCAGGGTGGCGGTTGCCGGTCGGCTGCGGGATTGCCTCGGGCCTCCCGGCGGCGACGGACATCGAGTACTCGAGGAGCTTCTCGCCGATCAACGTCGTGAGGGCTTCCCGCTGCGCGAGCTCGATGTAGGAGCCCTCGCCCGTCGCCCGGCGCCGGAAGAGCGCCGAGATCACGGCGCCAGCGGCGGCGATACCCGACATAGGGTCACCGTAGGAGATGCCGGACTTGTGGGGGCCGCGGTCCTCGTAGCCCTGGACGGAGACCAGGCCACCGAGCTGCTCGACGTTCGTGCCGTAGGCGATGCGGTCAGCCTCCGGTCCGTCCTTGCCGTGACCCGGCATCGAGACCATGATGATGTCCTTCCTTACAGCGCGGAATGCCTCGTATTCCAGACCGAGGTTGCGCATGACGTCCGGCCGGTAGTTCTCCATGACCACGTCACACCTGGCTGCCAGCTTCAGGCAGAGGTCGCGGCCGCGCGGATGAGCGAGGTCCAGGGTGCAGCCGAATTTGTTGCGGTTGAGGTTGTTGAAGTAGGCAGACTTGTCGTACGCCTTCTCGACCTGACCCAGGAGGTGAAGGTCTCGGAGCAGGTCCCAGTTCCGCACGCCCTCGACTTTTATCACTTCGGCGCCGAGGTCGCCCAGAATGCGGGTCGCGTAGGGCCCCGCCCAGACCATCGTCAGGTCCAGGATGCGAATGTTCCAGAGAGGCAGCGGCAACATCAGGGCAACCCCGGTGACGGGCACGCGCGGCCGCGAGCCGCGCTCGACGGCCAGGGCGCAGCACACAACGAAGCCCGGGCGGGTATGGCCACGTTGCGTGCTGCGCTCCGGCCGTCGAGCC
>DATLYJ010000139.1 GCA_035574915.1 Dehalococcoidia bacterium
TCCCCGCGTCCCTATGCCATCGCTCCCCTCATGAGGGACGAAGACCGCCTTACGTTCATTGGCGACCCGCAGATCTGCGACTTCATGGACTTCGTGGTCGAGCAGGACAGGGCGGCGGAGGCCTACCGTGACCTCTGGCGCAAGCTGGAGGCAGAGGAGTGGTCGCGGCTAGACCTCTGGGGCCTCAGCGAGACGTCCGCTACCCGTCCGGCGATCGCCGAACTGGCGCGCGCCGCCGGCTACGAGGTCTGGGAGGAGCAAGAGGCCGTCTCGCCTCGAGTAGACCTGCCGCCGACCTGGGACGACTACCTCGCTACGCTGTCAAAGAAGGACCGCCACGAACTGCGCCGCAAGCTCCGCCGGCTGCACGATGGCGCCGGGGAAGTCACCCTGGAGGTGCATGCTGACCAGGCGTCCGTCAACGCGGCCATGGAGGACTTCCTGCACCTGCACACCATCAGCCGCCAGGACAAGGCGGACTTCATGACCGGCGCGATGCCCTCCTTCTTCCGCCGCATGGCCTCGGCCATGGCCCGCGAGGGTCTCGTGAGGCTGTTTACGCTCCGTGTCGGCGGCAAGGCGGCGGCCTCCGTCTTCTGCTTTGATGCCGGCTGCTGCCTCTACATGTACAACTCCGGCTACGATCCGGAATATGCCGGCCTCTCCGTGGGGCTGCTTTCGAAGGCCATGGTGCTTCAGTGGGCGATCGAGAACGGCAAGGAGTCGCTCGACTTCCTCCGTGGCAACGAGCCCTACAAGTACGACCTCGGCGCGCGCGACCGCGGCGTCTATCAGCTGACCGTGAGGCGCACCTGATGGCCGGCCGCGTCGCAGTCTTGATGATGCACACGTCGCCCGCCGCCCGGCCAGGCGGGGCGAAGGCCGGCGGCATGAACGTGTATGTCACGGAGCTTTCCAAAGAGATGGCGCGCGCGGGCTGGGAAGTAGACATCTTCAGCCGAAAGACCAGCGCCGCCACTCCGCACGTCGCCGAGATCGAGCCACGGCTTCGCGTCGTCCACGTGGACGCTGGCCCGCCGGAGCCGCTGCCGCCCGAGGCGCTGCGCGACTATGTGGACGACTTCGCCGACGCCGTCGAGGCATTCGCCGCTGCCGAGGGCGCGCGCTACGACCTCGTACACAGCCACTACTGGCTTGCCGGATTGGCCGGCCTGCGGCTCCAGGAGCGCTGGTCCGTACCCCACGCGACCATGTTCCACACGCTCGGCGAGGTGAAGAATCGGGCCAGTCTGTCCGAGAACGAGCCCCTGATGCGGATCTCGGCCGAGGCCGAGATCGTTGGCGGGGCTGACCGGATTGTCTGCGCGACCGAGCTCGAGAAGTCCCAGCTCGTGCACCTGTACGGCGCCGAGCCTGACCGCGTCGAGGTTGTCCCCCTCGGCGTCGATATCGAGCGCTTCCGCCCGCTCGACAAGGAGCAGGCGCGGCGCGAGCTTGGCTTCGAGGACGAGAGAATCATCCTTTTCGTCGGCCGGCTGGAGCCCCTGAAGGGCGTCGACATCCTGATAAACGCCGCCGCGATGCTCGAGAGCGACGTCGAATGCAGCGTGCTGATCGTTGGTGGCGACGAGAGCTCGACGGCTCAGATGACCCAGCTCAAGGGCCTCGCGAGTGACCTGGGAATAGGGCACAGGGTCGCCTTCATCGGCGCCGTTGACCATGAGAAGCTGCCTCTCTTCTACAACGCCGCCGATGTCTGTGTGGTGCCCTCTCACTATGAGAGCTTCGGCCTGGTGGCTGTCGAGGCGATGGCCTGCGGCGTGCCGGTGGTCGCGTCCCGCGTAGGAGGGCTTACGGGCACCGTCAAGGACGGAGAGACCGGCTACCTGGTGCCGTGGCTCTGTCCCGAACCTTTCGCCGAGCGCATTGAAATGCTGCTCGAGAACGAGTCGTTGCGCCGCAACCTCGGAGAAGCCGCACGCGAGGCTGTCGCCCGCTTCCGCTGGGGGAACGTGGCGGCGCGCATCCTTCAGGTCTACGACGCCCTCCTCCAGGAGGGTACGCCGGCCCCGGTCTCGACGGCCTAGACGGCAATGCAACTCAGCCTGCCATCGCTCCTCAGACGAGACGGCGCCACGGCCGCGGGCCGGGGCGGCCGGCTGCCGCCGCTGGAAGGCCCGAAGACCCTCATGGCCATCATGGCCCACCCGGACGACATCGACTTCACTTCGGCCGGGACGATCGCGAAGTTCTGCTCAGAGGGTTGGACCGTGTACTACGTGCTCGCCACCAGCGGTGACAAGGGCACGCACGAGAACCTCACGCGGCAAGAGCTGGCGGCGATGCGAGAGCAGGAGCAGCGCGAGGCGGCTGCCGTCCTCGGCGTCAAGGACGTCATCTTCCTGGGCTATCCAGATGGCTTCGTCTATCCGACGGCCGAGTTGCGCGGCCAGATCGTGCGCCTCCTGAAGAAGTACGAGGTCGATGTGGTCCTGACCTGGGACGGATTCCGGACGGGCTTCAACCATATCGACCACCGGAACATCGGCATCGCTGTCCGCGACGCCCTTTATCCGGCGGTGAGGGACCATCTGTACTACGAGGAGCACCTGGCGGAGGGCCTGAAAGCGCGGCCCGTGAACGAACTGCTCCTTGCCGGCAGCGATAGCCCGGACTACTTCGTCGACATAACGCCCTTCATCGAGAAGAAAGTAGACGCTATCCTGTGTCACAGGAGCCAGGTCTCGACCCGCGATCGCGAGGAGATGCTGAAGCGCTATCGCTCGCAGGGCCGGCGAAGGGGACGAAGCGGCAGCTTCGAGAGCTTCAAACGCGTGCGTATCGGCCGGCAGAGGCCGGCGTCGCAGGAAGCGCCCGCCGCAGTGCACCAGGAGCCTGCTCCGGCAGGGGCGTGACAATCGAGCAGCTAGCCTACTACAGCTTCCTGGCCGGCTTCGCCTGCGCTGTGACCTCGGCGCTTGCCTATGTCGTCGTAGCTGTCGGCTCCTGGACTGCTTACCGCCAGGCGGCCACCGGCGCCATGACCGTGCCCGTGGCCGTGCGCGTCGCGGTGCCGGCCTCCATCGGCGGCTTCGCGACCGGTGCCGCTGCCGCCGCGCTCGCTCTGCTCACCGTCTCGGTCGGCGCGCGGGCCGTCGCCACCGACCGGCCGCCCTTGGGGAACCTCTGGGAGTACACGGTCGCGCTTGGCTGGGGCGTGACGCTGTTCACCGTCGCCTTCGAGGCCGCCTTCCGCGAGCGCGCCATCGGCGCAGTGATGATGACCGTCGCCGCCTCTCTGATGGGCGTTGCCCTCGCCTTCTTCCCTTCGGAGGTCACGCCGCTCGTGCCGGCGTTGCAGGCAAATCGGATACTCGGGCTTCATGTCAGCACCATGGCCCTCGCCTACAGCGCCCTCTCCATCTCGTTCGGGGCCGCCGTGCTGTACCTTCTCCAGGGCGGCTCCGCGGAACGGCGTTTCGCGCGCCTGCCGTCCTCCGAAACGCTGGAGGACATTGCCTACTGGTCCGTGCTCGTGGGCTTCCCTCTGCTGACCCTCGGCATCGCGCTCGGGGCCTACTGGGCCAACTCGGCCTGGGGGCGTTACTGGGGCTGGGACCCGAAGGAGACGTCGGCGCTACTGACCTGGTTCATCTACGCCGGCTACCTGCACGCCCGCGTGCTACGCGGCTGGGAGGGAAGGCGCTCGGCCCTCCTCCTCATCCTCGGCTTTGTCGCTGTCCTCTTCACCTACTTCGCCGTCAACTTCCTGATCTCGGGGTTGCACAGCTACGCCGGCGTTTAGCGTCCTCCTGCGGCTCTTGAAATACGGCCTCGCTGCCGGTGCCGTTGCGGCGGTGCTCCTTCTCGCGTTCACCTGCGAAAGCGTGGGCGAGGAGACCGGCTGCTCGATCCCCCAGGAGGACTCGATCCAGGGGAAGATCCTGGCCGAGGGCCGGCGCGAGGCCGCCTTCGACTTCCTGTATCCCTGCCGCCTGCCGAACAGCCAACGCCTGACGAATATCTCCGTGGTCGGCGCCAGTGGCAGGCAGAGCGTGACCCTGACGTTCGAGGGGCCCTTCGAGATCAACATCTACCAGTCTCAGACAATCCCCGTGGCCAGCGCTGACCCCGCCGGAGCCTCGCACATTGTCCTGCGCAACCTGTTTCCCGGGATCGACGCCGACCTCATCGAAATCAACGAGGGTGCGCGCAAGGCGCAGTACCGGCTCGTCTGGCGCCAGGGCGGCATGTACTACGAGATCGCCGCTGCGGGCCCGCCCCTGCAGCGCCGCACGATTCTCGAGATCGCCCGCAGCCTACAGTAGCGCGCCGAACACCAGGCGCAGACCCACGAGGCCGAGGGCGCCACTTAGTAGCCGCATAACGACCAGCTGTCTGGCCTGTAGACGCATGGAGACGAGCGCGCCCAGTTGCGCGCCCAGGAGGACCCCGGCCGCAAGGCTCAGTTCCTCGCCCAGCACGCCGGAGAAGTCGCCGGCGATGACATGGACCAACGCTCCCGCTCCCGAAGTGAACATGAGCGTGAACGTCGATGTCGCCGTCGCGATGTACGAGGGGAAGCGCATGAGCAGGACCATCGCCGGGACGTAGATGATCCCTCCACCTACACCGAAAAGGCTCGAAATGAAGCCAATCGCAAGCCCCAGCCCGACCCCGAGGTAGGGGTCGAACGAATACACGTAGGTGTCGCCACGCGCGTCCGTAAGCTGGCGCCGGCGGTAGCGCGCGGGCGGCTGCGTGACGATCACGCGGGCGCTGCGAGGCAGCGCAAGCCAGCCCGCGACGAGGAGCAGGAGGACGCCAAAGGCGGCTTCGAAGGCGTCCCGCGGGAACTCTGCCGTAAGGACGGCGCCCCCGACCGCTCCCGGCAGCGTCGCTGCCGCGAACATCAGGGCCGATGGGTAGTCGATGCGCCTCTGGCGGCCGTAGGCCACCGATCCGGAGGCCGCGTTGAAGAAGACCACGCCCAGCGAGATCGAAGTTATGACCTCAGGCCGGTGGTCCGGGTACAGCAGGAGGAGAGCAGGGGTCAGCACAAAGCCGCCGCCGGCACCGATCAGGGTGCCGTAGGCGCCGACCGCGATCCCGAGGAGGACCAGTGCGGGCCATTGCAGAACGTCCGGCAAAGAGCGCGACTCCGCTCGCATCTTGGCATTGTTGACTGCTTCGCTCAACAATCGCAGACGGTCCTAAGATCGAAGCGTGATCGTGGACTTCCACACCCACATCTTCCCGCCGGAGATGATCGCTTCCCGCGAGGCGCTGGCCGCGCGCGACGTCACATTCGCCGAAATGTATCGCGATCGCCGGGCTCGCATGGCGACAGCTCAGGACCTGCTCCGGAGCATGGACGCCGCGGGCATCGACGTCTCCGTTGCCCTGGGTTTCGCCTGGTCGGACATGGAAGATTGCCGGCGCCACAATGACTACCTCCTGGAGGAGGCGGCGCGCAGCCGCGGCCGCATCCTCGCGTTTTGCTGCCTGGCCCCGGAGGCGGACGGGCCGACAGTCGCGGCCGAGGTTAGGCGCGTCGCCGCGGGAGGCGCTCGCGGTCTCGGCGAGTTGCGCTCGACGTGTGGGCTCAGGTCGCCTGAAGGCGCCGATGCCCTGGGTAGCACCGGGCTGGTGCCGCTCTTCCATGTCTCGGAGCCGGTTGGACACCACTATCCCGGCAAGTCAGGGGTCCCCCTCGACGCCATGGTAGAGGCCGCCTCTTCGTTGCCGGCTCCGCTGGTGGCAGCGCATTGGGGTGGTGGCCTGCCCTTCTTCACCCTCATGCCGGAGGTGCGCGTTGCCCTCGAGGGGGCGTACTTCGACACGGCAGCTTCTCGCTTCCTCTATGCGGCGGATGTGTACAGGCGGGTCATCGACCTCGTCGGCGCCGACAGAGTGCTATTCGGCAGCGACTTCCCGCTGGTGGCGCAGGAGGCCGCGCGCCGCGAAGCGGAGTCGGCCGGCCTCCCGGCATCCGGTCTCGCACTCGTGCTCGGCGGCAATGCGGCAAGGCTTCTGGGGCTGACATGACGGCGAGGGGAGAAGCCGGACTGCGCCTCTTCGTGGCCCTGGAGCTGTCGCCGGCCTGGCTGCAGGAGCTGGAGCGCGCCCAGAACGCCCTGCGAGCCGCGCTCGAGGGGCGCGGAGTGAGGCCGCTTCGCTGGGTGCGCCCGGAGGGCATTCATCTCACGCTGAAGTTCCTCGGCTCCGTGCCGGAGAGCAGGCTCGAGGCGGTGCGCGGCGCTATCCGCAGCGCCTCCAGCGATTTCGCGCCCATTAGCCTCGTCCTGGCCGAGCGGCTCAACGCCTTCGGCGACCGCCGCGGCCCGCGTGTCATCTGGGCGGGGCTGGACGGCGCCAGCGCCGCCGAGCGGGGGCGGCTCTACCGCCTTGTAGAGGACCTGGAGACGAGCTTCGCGGCTGCTGGCTTCCCGCGCGAAGGCCGCTTTCAGCCGCACCTGACCCTCGCCCGGGTCCCGGAGGACTTCAGCCGCGCCGAGCGCGCCGCCGTCGCGGCCGCGAGCGAGGAGGTCCGCCTCGCCGCGACTCCGCCGCTCGTCTCCGAGGCTATCAGCCTGATGCGTAGCCACATCGGGCCGGGCGGCGCCCGCTACGAGCGCCTGCAACGCTTCCCCTGAGGCTTGTCCGGCAGGATGCCTTCGCAGCTCTGCGACCCGGCCCGCCCCGGGCTTGCGGGCGGAGTCTCAGAGAATCTATAAGCCTAGCGGTTTTCCTTTACAGCGCTCGGTGTACGCGACTATAATTTCGGCGACGCGGGAGGAAGGTTCGCGCTGACTGAGGGCTGCCCTCAGTTTTTGTTTTGTCAGCGGCCCGAGTTGCCGCAGTAGCAGGAACAGCACTATGGCCGAGAAGGCAACACCACTGACTCGCGAAGGCCTCGAGCGGCTGGAAAAGGAGCTCGAGTACCTGCGCAACGTGCGCCGGCCGGAGGTGGCCGCGCGCATCCATGCCGCGAAGGAGTTGGCCAGCGCCCAGAACAACGCCGAGTACGAGGAGGCGAAGAACGAGCAGGCCTTCGTCGAGGGGCGCATCATGACCCTCGAGCACCTGCTGCAGAACGCCACGGTAATCGACGAGGAAGCTGCCCATCACGCCACCCGCGTCCAGCTCGGCTCCAAGGTGTCCGTGAAGGCGGATGGTAAGGAGATGGAGTACACCATCGTCGGGCCCGCGGAGGCGCGGCCGTCCGAAGGCCTGATCAGCAATGAATCGCCGGTTGGGCGCGCGCTCCTCGGCAAGCGGGTGGGTGACGAGGTCCAGGTGCAGGTGCCGCGCGGCCTGCTCCGCCTTACAATCACCGGCATAAGCTGAGGCCGGCGCGAGTAACCAAGGGGACGGGCCGATGCAGGCCCGTTCTTCGTGTGAGCGAGGATGGCGAGCAAGGAAGAGGAGATCTATCAGCAGCGGCTGCTCAAGCTGCAGCGTCTGCGCGCCCGCGGCCTGGACCCTTATCCGCCCCGCTACCACCGCACGCACCCGAACGCCGAAGCGCTGAACGCCTTCGAAGCCTGGGAGGCGCAGCCGGACGGCGAGCCCCCTTTCGTGCGCCTGGGAGGTCGCGTCACGGCGTTGCGCCGGATGGGCAAGGCGGCATTCCTCGACATCCGCGATGGCTCCGCGCGCATCCAGGTCTCGGCGAGGCTCGACCGGCTGGGCGAGGCGGGCTTCGAGACGCTGAAGGATGTGGACCTGGGTGACATTGTCGGCGCGGAGGGCCCGCTCTTCCGCACCAAGACCGGCGAGATCACCGTCGACGCCGTCGCGCTCACCATGCTGGCGAAGTCGCTGCAGGCGCCGCCGGAGAAGTGGCACGGCCTGACGGACGTCGAGCAGCGCTACCGGCAGCGCTATCGCGACCTCATCGCCAACGCGGAGGTGCGCGAGCTGTTCCAGGTCCGCAGCCAGGTGGTCGCGTCCATCCGGCGCTTCCTCGACCGCCGCGGCTTCATCGAGGTCGAGACCCCTATCCTCGTGGAGCACTGGGGCGGGGCCGCCGCTAGGCCCTTCGTCACCCACCACAACGAGCTCGACCGCGACCTCTACATGCGTGTGGCCACGGAGCTCTACCTGAAGCGCCTGGTCGTCGGCGGCTACGACAAGGTATACGAGATCGGCCGCATCTTCCGGAACGAAGGCGTCGGCTTCAAATGGAACCCGGAGTTCACCATGCTGGAGAGCTACGAGGCCTACGCCGACTACAACGACGTGATGGCGATGTGCGAGGAGATGATCGCACACGCGGCCGTCGAGGCGACCGGCTCGACCCGCGTGAAGCTGGTCCGCGGCGACAGCACAGTGGAGGTGGACCTGACGCCGCCGTGGCGCCGGCTCACTTACCGCCAGGCGCTGATCGAATACGCCGGCCTGGACCCGGAGCAGTACCCTGGCATCGAAAGCCTCCAAATCCGCATGAAGGAGATGGGGCTGGAGCCGGAGAAGGGGGCGGGCTGGGGTAAGCTCCTGGACCAGGTGAAGGACGAACTGGTGGAGCCGAAGCTCATCGAGCCCACCTTCCTCATCGACTATCCCGTCGAGCTCTCGCCGTTGGCCAAGCGAAAGCCGGATGACCCTCGCTACGTGGAGCGCTTCGAGTTCTACGCCGACGGGTTCGAGATTGGAAACGCCTACACGGAACTGAACGACCCCCTCGAGCAGCGCGAACGTTTCGAGCTGCAGGCGCGCCTGCGCGCGGCCGGAGACGAGGAGGCGGAACTCATCGACGAGGACTTCCTGAACGCGCTCGAGCACGGCATGCCGCCGACGGGCGGCCTCGGCGTTGGCATCGACAGGCTCGTAATGCTGCTGTCTGGCAAGCGCTCGATCCGAGAGGTAATCCTCTTCCCGGTCCTGAGGGAGCGTAAGTAGGAATTGGACTTTAGATTCGGGAGTCTGGGATACGGCTTGCGCCGCGGACCGTCTCCGGCGGAAGTCCAATGTCCAGGGTCGAAAGTCCATCTCCCTTGACCCGATACAGGGCCGTTGTCTTCGACATGGACGGCGTCCTTGCCGATAGCGAGCCAATCTACGCGGAGGCCATGGACGCGGTCCTGGCCGGCCTTGGCAAGAAGGTGACGCCGGAGCTGCACCTCAAGATCATGGGCACGGGCGTCGAAGAGACGTGGTCTATCCTGGTCCGCGAGCTCGGCCTCCCGGGGAGGATAGAGGACTATATCCCGGCTTACGACCGCGAGCTCGTCGAGCGTCTGGCGAAGCTGAAACAGCCGCTACCCGGAGTCGTGGACCTGGTGCGCACCTTGCGCAGGGAGGGCGTGCCGATCGCTGTCGCCTCGTCCTCCTGGATGGGCTGGATCGACGCGCTACTGCGCGGCATTGGCCTGCGGGACGCTTTCGACGCGCTGGCTTCGGCGACGGAGGTCGAGCACCCGAAGCCGGCGCCGGACCTCTACCTCCTCGCCGCTTCGAAGCTCGACGTGCCGCCCGAGGCCTGCATCGCCGTCGAGGACACGCCGACGGGCCTGCGGGCGGCCAAGGCGGCCGGCATGTACGCCGTCCAGGTGCGCGCCAGCAGCACCGCCTTCCCGCCGCTGCCGATGGCCGATGCCGTGATCGACACGCTCGAAGACTTCGACCTTGGCCTGTTGGGCCTCAAGAGCAATGAGTCCTGAAGTGCGGACATGTTGCGAAGGCACAGCAGGAGAGCGAAGTGACCCAGCGGCGCCCGCTCTTCCGCGGCAGGCGGCAGGCTTGTCGGGCGCCTCGAGGCCAACTCCGGCATCGCGCAGCCATCCCCTACAATGACAGGCATGGACCGGCATCTCACGGTTACCGGCTTCGTCGTCCACAAGGGGCGCACGGCGCTGCACTGGCACCGCAAGGTCCAGTCGTGGCTGCCCGCCGGCGGCCACATCGAGCCGGGTGAGGACCCCGTGCAGGCGGTGCTGCGCGAGGTGCGAGAGGAGTTCGGCCTGGACGCCGAGGTCGTCCCCCTGGCGCCCAGGGTGTCGTACGCCGGCGGGCCCGAGCAGCTCGAACCGCCGTATACCATCCTCGTCTGCCCGGTCGAGCCCGGGCATGAGCACATTGACCTGGTCTACTTCCTGCGCGTCACGGGAGGCTATCCCGGCCGCTCGCACGACCCGGAGAACCCGATCCGCTGGGTGGACGAGCGCACGCTGCGCGAAGACGATGGCCTCTTCCTTGCCGGTGAATGCGGCCCCGAGATACCGTTCGCCCCCGATGTCCGCGCCCTCGGCCTCGAAGCCATACGCCTCGTCAGCCAGCACGAGGCGTCGCTCGCGCCGGTCACGACTTCAGAAGGCCCCCTCTCCGTTGACGGAGACGGGGCCGGGGGGTGAGGTTGCTAGCCCTCCAGTTCATCCGTGAGAACCCCGACCTCGTCCGTAAAGCCGTCTCCGACCGCAACACCACGGCTCCCGTCGACCGCATTCTCGAACTGGACGAACGCCGTCGCGCGTTGCAGCAACAGGCCGACGACCTCAAGGCGCAGCGCAATGCGATCGGCCGGCAGATGGGCAGGGCGTCGCCCGAGGAGCGGGCCCAGCTTCAGGCCCGGGGCAAGCTGCTCAGCGAGCAGATCGACGCGCTCGACGGGACGCTGTCGGAGGTCGAGAGAGAGCTCGACGCGCTGCTCCTCGAGGTGCCGAACGTCCCGCAGCCGGACGTCCCGGTCGGCCCGGACGAGGCGCACAACGTCGTGCGCGAGACCGTCGGTACGCCGCGCGAGTTCGACTTCGAGCCGAAGCCGCACTGGGACCTCGGCGAGCAGCTCGGCATCATCGACTTCGAGCGCGGCGTCCGTCTCGCGGGCTCGCGCTTCTACGTCCTGCGCGACGCCGGGGCCAGGCTGCAGCGCGCCCTCATCGCCTTCATGCTGGACCTGCACACCCGCAAACACGGCTACACCGAGCTCTACCTGCCGGCGGTGATCCGCGAGGAGAACCTGTACAAGTCCGGCCACCTGCCGAAGTTCCGCGACACCATGTACCACGACGCCGAGGACGACTTCTGGTGGATCCCGACGGCGGAGGCGCAGCTGGCGAACTTTCACGCCGGCGAGATCCTGGAGCCGGATGTCCTGCCGCTGAAGTACGTCGCCTATACGCCCTGCTTCCGGCGGGAGCGCATGAGCGCCGGCCGCGATGTGCGCGGCATCAAGCGCGGCCACCAGTTCGACAAGGTAGAGCTTTTCCGCTACGTCTTGCCCGAAGACTCGGACAAGGCGCTGGAGGAGATGGTCGCGGATGCGGCCGAGGTGCTGAGCACCCTTCGCATCCCCTATCGCCTGGTCCAGCTCTGCACCGGCGACCTCGACTTCAAGTCGGCGAAGAGCTTCGACCTGGAGGCCTGGGCGCCGGGCTGCGGCGAATGGCTCGAGGTGTCGAGCGCCTCGAACTGCACGGACTTCCAGGCGCGGCGCGCGAACATCCGCTTCCGTCGCGAGCGCGGCGGCCGCCCGGAGTACCCGCATATGCTCAACGCCTCGGGATTGGCGCTGCCGCGGGTGATGATCGCCGTCCTGGAGAACTACCAGCGCGCTGACGGCTCGGTCGAGGTGCCGGACGTGCTGCTGCCGTACATGGGCGGCGAAGGCGTGATCAGGCCGAGGGAGTCCGCCTAAGCCTGGCGCCTGCCGTCAGCCAACACCGAAGTCCCGATGAGGCGGACGTCGGGACTGTGCCCCGCGCGGTAGACTAGCGGCCCGGGAGGGACGACATGGAGACGGTCAGGTCGAAGGACGGGACGGCCATCGCATTCGAGCGCAGCGGCAGCGGGCCGCCGCTGGTGCTGGTGCATGGGACGACGGCGGACCACACGCGCTGGGCGCCGGTGCTGCCGGAGCTCGAGAGGCACTTCACGGTGCTGGCGATGGACCGGCGCGGCCGCGGCGGCAGCGGCGACAGCGAGACGTACGACATCGAGCGGGAGTACGAGGACGTCGCGGCGGTTGTGGATGCGGCCGGGCCGGGCACGAGCCTGCTCGGCCACTCGTACGGCGCACTGTGCTCGCTGGAGGCCGCGCTGCGGACGCCGAACCTGCGCAAGCTGGTGCTCTATGAGCCGCCGTTTCCGGTCGACGGGATCGAGATATATGCTCCGGGACTGGAGGCAAGGCTGCAGGCACTGCTGGACGCCGGCGACAGGGAGGCGATGCTGACCACGTTCTTCCGGGAAGCGGCCGGGGCCTCGGAGCAGGAGATGGCCGCGCTGAAGGCGGCACCGTCCTGGCAGGCGAGGCTGGCGGCGGCGCACACGGCGCTGCGCGAGTTCGCGGACGCCGAATACGTCTTCGACGCCGGGCGTATCGCCAACCTGAAGGTGCCGACGCTACTCCTTGTCGGCGGGGCCAGCCCGCCCTCGCTCACCCGGCCCTCGGCGATGCTGGCCGCGGCGCTGCCGGAAGCTCGCGTCGCGGTCATGCCGGGACAGGGCCATACGGCCATGAATACGGCCCCTGACCTCTTTGTCCGGGAAGTGCTGTCCTTCCTGACCGCGTAGCCGCGCCCCGAGCGAAGGGCCCCGGTAGGCGGACCGGGGCCCTCGATGAAGTGTCCGTGCCTGCCGCCTACCCCGGCCCCAGAGGCGGCTTCGTGGTGTCGATCCAGAGGTGGAGGCCCGTCTCCGCGGCCGTGTTGCTGCCGGCGAAGCCGACATAGGCGCCGAGGTTGCTGACGCACGGCCAGTAGAGGCTGAATCCCGGCGTCCCGACGGGGAACTGGACCGGGATGTAGTAGGCCTTGCCGGCCATGTACCTCAGCAGGTCATGCACGAGCGCCTGCTGCTTCTCCAGGTCGAACTCGTTCCGGATCTTCTCGACGTCAGCGTTGACCTTGGGGTCGCCCTGCTGGGCGTTGTTGCCCGTCGGCGTCATGCCGACAAAGCGGGGGCCATCCTTGTGGAGCGTCGCGAAGAGCTGCGAGGCCACCGTCGGGTAGGTGCGCTCGGCCATCCACTTGACGCCGGTGAAGCCCTTGTTGCCGGCAGCGTAGCCGTAGTAGAAGTTGGGCAGCCAGTCGTTCTGGTACTCGCGCGGGTCTGACTTGGTCTTCAGGCCGCCGTCGTTGAACATGCCGGCCAGGGCTTCGCCGACCTGGAGATACTGCGTGCCGTACTGCTGGCCCTGGTTGTAGTACAACGCGACTTCTGAGCCGGTGTAGCCGGCAGCCGCCATCAGCTTTTTCGCCTCGGGGACGTCGTACTTGTAGTACTTCGAGTTTGCCCCGAACTTCTTCTCGTCCTGGGGGTCGATCCAGTACCCCTCCCAGCCCGGGCCGATCGTGGCCATGTAGCGCACCGGGATCGGCAGGCCCTGGGACTCGAATGCCGGACGGTTCGACGTGATGTCGATGATGGTCTCTTTGTCGAAGATCAGTGACACCGCCTGGCGCATGCGCTCGTCCTTGAAGGGCGAGTTGCCCTCGTAGCCGAAGGAGAGGAACCACGGCGTTTTTGGGAAGTCGGCGCCCTGGAGCAGGTTGAGGACCGGGAGGTCCTTCTTCGTGGGCAGGATGTCCTCCTGCCGGTGCACCGGCGTCCAGACGTTGCCGGCTTTGAACTGCGACAGGCGCGTCGCGTACTCCGGCACGATGGGCAGCGAGATCTTGTCCATGAAGGGCCGATTCTTGACGTAATAGTTCGGGGATTTCGCCCAGAGGAACTGCGTCGAGGGGCGGTAGTCCTCGAGGACGTAGGGGCCGTAGCCTCTTACCGTCCCCTTCGGGTCGAACCCGCCGTCGGACTCCTTCGGCATGTTGTAGAAAAGCACGGACGTCGCGAAGAGCTGCACTATCGAAGCGTCAGGATGGTGCAGCTTGAAGACAACCGTGCGGCTGTCCGGCGCCGAAACGGACTCGACCGGGGCCGAGGGGTTGCTGGAGCTGTAGACGAAGTCGCCGCGCAGGGGGCTGACCTGGGCGTACTTGTTCCAGCTGAAGACCACGTCGCTGGAGTCGATCTCGCGGCCGTTAGTCGGCGCGCGCGAGTCCCAGCGCATGCCGGGCCGGACCTTGAAGGTGAGGGTCAGGTGGTCGGCGCTGAGCTCGTACGACTCCGCCAGCTGGCCCTCGACCTCGCCTTTGCTCAGCTTGGGGTACTTGCTGAGCGAGAACTGCAGCATCTTCGGATATGTAAAGGCGGCGACGATGTCCAGGGTGTTGAAGGTCGCCGCGGACAGCGGGTCCAGGGTGACCACGTCCGTGGCGAGGACGGAGTTGTAGGTGCCGCCCGGCTTCGCCTTGTCCGTGGTGTCGACGCGCGTGTACAACAGGCTGCTTCCTTGCTCGCCGCCGCCCCCGTCACCTCCTCCACCCCCGCACCCCACGACGCTGAGAGCAGCCGCGCCGGCGCCGAGTGTGGCTGCGCCGCTGATTGCCCTCCTCCGACTGAGACGCGCCGTGCGGATCGATTCCCAATAGCCGTGCTTACTCAAGGTGCTCCCTACCTTTCGTCTGCGGCCGTCTGCGGCCTGGCGGCCAACCTGGGTTGCTGCGCTTATACGGCGACCGATAGCGCTTGTCAATGCAAGCATTCGAAATTTGCGCCAGCACCAGGCCGCGCGAACGATTTGACGGGACAGCTAGCCAGAAGCGACTGGACGGCAGTGATGGTGGCCGGCGTTGCGACTAACGCACTGCTAGGTAAGGCCCCCGGCGTCCAACATGGCGGGTGCCCACGGCGCGTATGCTACTTCGAAGTGTTGGTGGGCGGAGTCGACGATGAGGTCAGCGCGGCTCGCCGAAATCCACGATGACTGGGGTCCACACAGTGCCATGTGGCGGAATTGCGCCGTCCCTGCCCAGAAGTGCAGCGCCCAATGGGATCAGTTATGCTTCGCTCGTTCGTGCAGCGGCCTTCCTTCGAAGTGAACCTCGAGATAGCGGCTTTGGCCTTAGCGTCCGAAGGTGCTATCAGCGTCCGTGAGCCCGGCCTCCTACTGCCAATTGCCTTGGTTGGCCGCCTGCATGAGGCCGCGTTGGTCGTAGGATTGAAACTAGCCCAAACCTTCCCCGCTCGAGGTGCCGGCTAGGTGGGCCTCTGGAAGGCGGCGGCGCTCCGTTTCAGAGATGGATGGCACCTTCAACGGGCTGCGGATGTCTTCGTTGCGGTGCTCTGTCTTATCGTGCCAACCGCATACGCCGTCGCACAAGGTCAGGACACGAACTGGGACCAGAGAAATTACCATTACTACGGCGCCTATGCGTTCTTAAACGGGCTTAGCTCCTTCAATATTCTTCCCAGCCAAATCCAGACATTCCTAAACCCATTACTATTCGTTCCGTCGTACCTGCTTATCTCGAACCTATCTCCAGTACTCGCAAGTGCCGTACTTGCCTCCTTGCACGGGCTTAATTTCCTGTTGGTCTTCTCGCTAAGTAGAACAATATTCCGGTCGATTCCTTCTCTATCGACCTCGGCTCTGCTCTCAAAGTATCTATTGCCGATCATAGCGACCATCATCGGGGGCTCTGCGCCGATCTTTGTCAGCGGAGTTGGGACGACATTTGGTGACAACCTGACGAGCGTTCTTGTCCTACTCGGCTTGTTGCTAATTGCCACACATTTGAGATCGTCGTCGTCCTTCCGGGTAGCTGGTGCTGGCCTGGCGTTCGGTGCTGCCACAGGACTGAAATTGACGAATATGACCTTTCTCATCGGAGCCGTCGCATCGTTCTGGTGGATTTCGCGAAGTATTCCTGACGTTCTGTCACGTCTGACGATATTCGGGTTCGGCGCACTGGCCGGCTTGCTGATCACGCACGGCTATTGGAGCTACTATCTGACCCAGGAGTTCGAGAGTCCGCTCTTTCCTTTCTATAACGCTATATTCAGGTCGCCATTTTACGATCCCATCAACTGGCGAGATGCCCGCTACATCCCGGACTCGCTGTGGGAGGGCTTGGGCTATCCATTTCAGTGGGCAGAAGGGAAGCATCCCACTTCTGAACTGCCGTTCAGGGACCTTCGTTTCGCGATCATAAGTATCCTCGCGCCGGTCTCGTTCTTGGTACTGGCCGTTCGCGGCCGCCGGTGGATCGCCATACCGAGCGCGGTCGGCTCCCCAGGCGTCGTCGTGCTGCTGTTCTTCTTGTCCAGCTTCGTCGTGTGGTTGTTCACGTTTGCAGTGTCTCGGTACGTCGTTGCGTTGGAGCTCCTTACAGGACTTGTGATGGTAATGCTGATCGTCTGGATCGTGCAGAACAGGCAAGTGGCCGTTACCCTCGTGATAATCGCCGCTGCCGTGACCGTGCTGACTACGGAGCCTTCGGATTGGGGACGCGCGTCATGGAGCGGCGATTGGTACGCCGTGGACGTACCCGCTCAGCTCAAGCGGCAGGACCAAATGTTCATAATGTTGGGCGACGAGCCTACTTCCTACGTCATTCCATTCCTTCCGAAGGACGCTCGCTTCATCCGAATTGAAAGCAATTTGTACGTCCGTCCCGAAACCAAGCTGTTCCAACTGCAGCGAGATGCGATTGCGCAGCATGAGGGACCGATCATGACCCTCGGCGTCCGCGTACCGTCGGGGATTCCAAGCCTGCAGAGCTTGAGCCGTTACGGGCTCCGCCTGTCTGGTGGAGGGACGGCTGTGGACGCTGAACAAGTGCTTTCGCGCTCTCTGCAGGGAAACGAGGATTTGACCTGGACGCTCGGTCCTGGAGATGAGTACGTCGTCCGGCTCTACGACACGTCAAACGGCGGGCGGACTCTTCTCGCAGGAGTTCTGGTTGTGGCCGCCGGGCAAGGAAGATCCGGAACGATCACTGCCTCGCCGAATCCATGCTCAGGCTCGCGGTGCACCACGACAGTCACCTGGACTTCTCAGGGCGTCTCCTCTGCGCAGGTAACGGTCGAGGCCGGAGGGATGGGGGAGTCGCCGTTTGCGGGCGGCGCGTCCGGCAGTAGCGAGGCACCGTGGATATTAGCCGGTCAGGAGTATATTTTTCGCCTCCACGGGACTGGCATTGGGGATTCGTCCGCCTTGCTAGCGGGCGTCCTGGTGACCGGAGTGAACAAGTCATCATCGGGGAGGGTCACCGCCTCGCCGAATCCTTGTCGGCCTACGGAGGCTTCTCAGTGTTCGATCAAGATCGAGTGGACCACCGAGGGGGCGGCCTCGGCGGAGGTGACGGTCCAGGCAGTTCGCCGGACGGAACCCAGCGCGACAGGTTGCGTCCGGTTCCGCTCCAAGGTGAACCGCTTTGTTAGCTGTCCCCTCGAGCGGACGGAGTCTCCTCCGTAAGGAGTAATCGTATGGGAGCGAGACATGGGGATGGGGCCACGGGGCGGCACCTGGAAGGGTCGAGCCGAGTCCGGGTGCGAGGGGCATTGCCGAAAGTGGCGGTCCTTATACCGTGCTACAACGAAGCCATGTCCGTGCAGAAGGTCGTGAGTGACTTCAAAGAAGTCCTTCCGGGCGCGTCCGTCTACGTCTATGACAACAATTCGACCGACGCAACGGCGGACCTTGCGGTGGCAGCGGGGGCGAATTTGCGACATGAGCCGCTGCAGGGCAAGGGCAACGTGGTACGACGAATGTTCGCGGACATCGAAGCCGACGTTTACGTGCTTGTGGATGGCGACGACACGTATGACGCTTCTACTGCGCCAAAAATGATCCACATGCTGGCCGCGAACGACCTCGACATGGTCACAGGCGTTCGAGTTACTGACTCACCATCGGCATATCGTCCCGGGCACACTTTTGGGAAGAATCTCTTTGCCTTTTTGCTCGCAAGGATATTTGACAGGGCGGTGAAGGATGTCTTCTCCGGTTATCGCGTCTTCTCTAGGCGCTTCGTCAAGTCCTTTCCCGCGCTCTCGAGTGGCTTCGAGATTGAGACAGAGCTAACGCTGCACGCCCTCGAACTTGGCATGAAGTTCGCGGAGATCGAAACTCCCTACCGGCCGCGACCACCTGGCTCTACGAGCAAGCTGCGGACGTTCAGAGATGGCTTCCGGGTCTTCAGGACGCTGGCCTTGTTCTTCAAGGAGGAGCGGCCTCTGCTCTTCTTCGGTACGATTTCTTTCTGCCTTGCGGCCCTGTCGGTACTGCTAGCGATCCCCGTGGTCAAGGACTACCTTGAGACCGGACTCGTGCCGCGGTTGCCGAGCGCAGTGCTGGCCAGCGCGATCATGCTTGTCGCGTTCTTGAGCCTCACGGCGGGCATCATCCTCGATACGGTGACGCGCGGGCGTCACGAATTGAAGCGCCTCTTCTATCTGAGTCTCCCGACGCTCTCAGCACACGCCGACGACGAGCAAGGCGGCGGGGGGCGGACATAGGTGCACCGATGAGTCAGGCGGAGGCCGGAGCCTTCAAGGGCGCAGGCCTGTTCAGCCTCCCGGTTGCCCGCTTCGCTGTTGTCGGAGTCGCCGGCTTTGTAGTGGACGGCGCCCTCCTGACCGCGCTCGTGAACTTAGCACACGTAGACACGCTTCTTGCGCGCGGCGTCTCGTTCCCGATGGCCGTTACGCTGACCTGGTTCTTGAATCGCCGCTGGACCTTTTTCTCGCAGAGACACATTGACGAAGCGATCGCATCGCAGTACCTGCGTTACGTCGGGGTGCAAATTTCCGGCGCAGGGCTCAACGTTGCGGTGTTCCTGGCTCTGCTGGTGCTTTTCCCAGGCCTTTCTCGCGAGCCTTTGCTGGCGCTTGCTCCTGCTGCCTTGGGCGCCGCCGCCTACAACTATGTGCTGTCACGACAGTTCGCTTTCCGGTATGGCGCTGCTCTCAGCCGGCCTTCGCAGTTAGGGTGAGTATGGATGCTTACTCCGGACTCGCGAATCTAGAGGTTATGGCCCAGGCGGCACGCTATAACCGCTTCCTTCTGGACATGGTTCGCGCGCCCGGGTGATTTCATCATCGACTTTGGGGCCGGGACCGGGCGATTCGCGATGGCAGTCGCCGAGCGCGGCTTTCGCGTTACGTGCATCGAACCGGATAGCGCCCTAGCAAACCAGATAACAGCTCGGGGGCTCGAGGTGCTCCCCGATATCTCCCAGATCGCAAGCGGAGAGGTGGACAACATCTTTAGCCTTAATGTCCTCGAACACATCGCCGACGATAAGGCGGCGGCGAAAGCCTGGGCAGAGAAGCTGAAGCCGGGTGGTCGTCTCCTGGTCTATGTGCCCGCTTTCCCGTGGCTCTTCACCAGCATGGACCGTAAGGTGGGCCACCTTCGTCGCTATACACGTAGGGTGCTTGTCGATCTCCTCACGGCGGCGCAGTTTCAGGTGGTCAGCGCCCGCTACGCCGACAGCCTTGGCGTGATTGCCACATTGGCCTACCGCCTCCTCGACCCGGGTACCGGGGAGATCAACGAGCAGTTGCTACGGGCTTATGACAGGCTTGTCTTCCCTGTCAGCAGGGTCCTCGACAACGTATTCGCTCATTACCTGGGGAAGAACCTAATTGTCACCGCCGTTCGTTCTGGTCGGTAACCACGGCGATGCGGTCAGGCGGGGCATGAAACTGAGTCCTGCTGCTACGCCAGGCCGCCGCCCAGCGCCGCCTGCATCTGCTGCTCCAGCTTGCCTTCCTCGGCGGTCACGATGAGGTTCAGGGTGAACTCGTAGTACTGGATCGCCTCACCGAAGCCGAGGTGCTGGCGGTCGAAGACGATCTCGGGCTCAGGGCCCTCCAGGTGGAGCTTCGCGGCCATACGCGGCCACATCAGCGGCGCGAAGCGGATCATCTCTCGCTCGAGGCCGGCCTTGACGCGCGGCGTTTCGATGACGCGCTTCAGGCCCTGCATCACGGCCTCGTTCTTCTTCAGGAGGAGCAGGTAGGCATCGGCGCAGAGGCGGACGCAGTCGTAGTTCTTACCTTCGTCGAGCGCGGTCGAGGCCCTGGCCATGAGGTCGCGTAGCTCGCCGTCCTTGATCTGTTCGACCTGGTCGCTCGGCATTGGTGTATTGCCTCCCAGGAGATTGGCAAATAGTGGTCGGTGGTCGGACCGGACCTCCGGCCACCGGTCACGACCATCGTCCCTAGATCGATGAGTTCACCGGGTACTTGAAGTTGTCCAGCTGCTGTTCCCGCCACTTCTTGTGCACTGTCTCGTGGCGCTCTTTGAAGTCGGGGAGGACCTTGCGGCCGAAGAGGTCGATGCTCGCCATGATGTCCTCGTGCCTGCGGCTGCCAGCCTGGGCGATGAACAGCATCACGTCCTGGTGGCCCTCTTCGTACTTGGAGAGGTAGGCGCGGAGCGTGTCAGGCGTGCCGATGGCGGCGCGGGCGCGGGCGGCGCGCCAGAGCGCGCGGGCGTTTTCGTCCTCCGGTTCCTTCTCAGTCAGCGCCTGCTCCGTGCGGATGAGCTGCGAGAGTTGGTCCTGGCTGCGCGCCTGCAGGCGGGCCATGCGCTCCTCGGGGGGCGTGTCCGTGAACTCACGGAACAGGTTCGTGCGGGCGTGGTTGTGGTATGGGCCGGTGAGGGGGCTGTAAAAGTGGTTGAGGGCGAAGCTGAAGAACTGGCCTCCGTCACCGGCGCGCCGCTGCGCTTCCTCCTCCGTCTCGGCGCATGCGAACTGGCTGAGGACGATGAGGCCAGGGTTGACCGCCTTGCCGATCGGGCGGCACTCCTCGCGCATGAGCCGCCAGTAGGTCTGGACGCGCTCGTCGGCTTCGGCCGGCGTCTCGAAGCCGAAGCCGAGGCTGCCCATGCCCAGGCGGGCGGCTGTGAGGACCGTCTCGCGCCGGCCGCCGGCTACCCACACCGGCGGGTGCGGCTTTTGAAGGGGCTTGGGGATGACGTTGCGCGGCGGGAAGGTCACGTACGCGCCCTCGTAACCGGGGAACGGCTCCTCGGACATCATTCGCAGGGCGACTCGCGTGCCCTCCTCCCACATCGCCTTCTTCTGGTCCCAGGGGACATGGTAGGCCTCGAGCTCGTTCGCCGACGAGGACTCGCCCGTGCCGAATTCGACGCGCCCGTCGCTCACGAGATCGAGGGCGGAGATGCGCTCGGCGACGCGGCCCGGGTGGTTGTAGGGCGGCGGAGTCAAGACGATGCCGTGGCCCAGGCGGATGTTCCTGGTGCGCTGGCTGGCAGCGGCGAGGACGATCTCCGGCGCCGATGAGTGCGCGTACTCCTCGAGGTGATGGTGCTCGACCTCGAAGACGTAGTCGAAGCCCAGCTTGTCGGCCAGTTCGATCTGCTCCAACGCTTCCTTGTAGATGCGGTGCTCGGCGTCCGGGTCCCAGGTGTCACTGTCGTAGGGTTTGGGAAGTTGGAGCTCATAGAAAAGGCCGAACTTCATCTGGACTCCTTCACGGGTGGCTACCGGGATTTGAGCGCTATTATCTGACGCTTACGCAAGCTGTCAAGGAAGCCAAATGCCACCCGCAGGCTGAGACCTCGGTCACAGACCTGCTTCGGACGGCGTCAGTACACTCGAGACATGACCCCGAAGAGACCGGCGCTCGCGCTCATCGCCGTCCTGGCGCTCATCGCCATGGGCTGCTCCGACGACGGCAGGGAGGGCAGCACGCCTACGGCGACGCCTCCGGGAGCGGCGGAGACGCCGCAGCCGGAGGCCTGCAGCGGGACGCTCGTCGTGAATTCGAACAGCAACACGGGCGAGGCGAGGCTCTTGACCTTCCGCGACGGCCGGGCCTCGCTGTCCGAGCCGATTGGGACCGGGATGATCCACCCCGTCGTCTCCCCCGAAGGACGCCGGGTCGCGTATTACGATATCCGCCCCTCGCCGGCGCTATGGGTGGCGGACTCCGACGGAAGAAACGCGCGCCGCCTTGCCGACATTCTTCAGCTCCACGACCACAACCCCCCGGTCTGGTCACCCAGGGGCGACAGAATTGCCTTCGAGTCGGCCCGAAGCTCGAGCGAGGGCGCCCGCTCGAACGTATGGGTCGTGAACGCGGACGGCACTGGCCTGGCGAACCTGACGGCGACGATGTTCTCTGCGGACACACCCACGTGGTCGCCGGACGGCTCGCGGATAGCCTTCATGGGCCGTGAGATCGAGAGCACGAACGTCTACGTAGTCAACTCAGACGGCTCAGGGCTAAGGCGCGTCACGAACTACGACCAGGGCAGCTTTGCGTTCTCAGGCTCGTGGTCGCCAGACGGGAGCCTCATCGCGTATCTTTCGAACACGACCGGGAACGTCGACATCTTCACGGTTCGTCCCGATGGCACCGGCGTCACGAACCTTACGCGCAGCCCGACGCCCGAGTTCGTCGCGCCTGTCGGACACCTGCCGATCGAGTTCTCGCCCGATGGCAAGCGTCTTGCCTTCCTCTCGGAAGCCACGGGCAGCGTCGAGCTCTACACGATCGCCACGGACGGTTCCGGACTGCGCCGCGTGACAGACCTGGCTGGATCGGAGTTCCGCCAGAGGTGGACTCGCGACGGCCGCTGCCTGACCTTCTACGTCTCGCGCCCGTCGCCCCAGGGGGGCATACCCGTATACGTCGTCCGCGAGGACGGGACCGGCCTCATCGAGCTTACGACGTTGCGCTGACGGCGCCGCTGGTAGCGGACGAGACACCGGCCCGGCCCGGCCGCCGCCGCTCGAGGCGCATCACCATGCCGTGCTTCGGCCTCAGGGTCACCAGCGGGTCCACCTCGACAGGATGTCCTGGCGAGAGGCGCAGCCGGTAGCGCTGGGCCACCGCCGCCAGGGTGAGTTGCGCTTCGATCATTGCAAAGTCGGCGCCTATGCAGTAACGCGGGCCGCCACCAAAAGGGAAGTAAGCGAAACGAGGCCGTCCCGCGGAGCGCTCGGGGGTGAATCGCTCGGGGTCGAACTCGTCGGGACGCTCCCAGAACGCGGGGTGGCGGTGCGTAACGTACTGGCTCATCACGATCTGGGAGCCCGCCGGCAGATCGTAACCGCCAACCGTGTCGGGCCCGACCGCGAAGCGGCCGACGGCCCATGCCGGCGGGTAGAGGCGCATCGATTCCTCGAGGATCATGCGGGTGTAAGGGAGCGATGCGAGGTCGTCGTACACGGGTGGGCGGCCGTCGAGGACGGTGTCGACCTCCCGGTGCAAGCGCGCCTCGGCCTCAGGGTGCTGCGACAGCAGGTACCAGGTCCAGGTGAGCGCCGTAGCTGTGGTCTCATGGCCGGCGAGGAAGATGGTCATCACCTCGTCCCGCAACTGGCGGTCGCTCATGCCCTCGCCCGATTCCTGGTCTCGCGCCGCGAGGAGCATGGAGAGCAGGTCGTCGCCGCCCGGGCCGGCCGCGCGGTGCTGATCGATGATGCGGAAGACGATGGCGTCGAGGAGCGCCAGCCAGCGGTGGAAGCGGCGGTTGCGTGGCGTGGGGTACTTCTCGGGCAGGCTGAAGAGGTGCGTGGCGCGATAGTTGACGTGTGCCTGCAGCTCTCGCACTGCCTGGCCCACCTGGTCCGCCTCCGGACCGAGCCTCACGCCGAGAAGAGTACGGCTCACGATCTCGAGCGTCAGGCGGATCATCTCTGGCAGGACATCGACCGGCGCCTCGGGGTCAAGGCGCGAGTCCCAGCGGGCGAGCATGGCCTCTATGCTCTCCGACATGAGGCCGGAGATGCGGGCGATGCGGGCGCGGTGGAACGCGGGCTGCGCCAGGCGGCGCTGCCGCAGCCAGGACTCGCCTTCGTTCGTAAGCAAGCCCTGGCCGAGGACGGGCTTGAGCACCTCGTAGGAGAACCCCTTGCGGTAGTTCTGGTTGTTGTCCTGGAGCACATGCTTGATGTCGTCCGGGTGCGACACGAGGTAGGCGTACCAGATGCCGCCGCGGTAGCGGACGACGTCGCCGTAGCGCTCACGGTCGCGCAGAAAGGTGCCGAGGGGGTCTCGCTGGAGAGCAGGCAGGTTCCCGAATGGTGAGAAGCTACGCGGGCCGGGCGGCACCCGGCGTGAAGACATCACGCATCGATCCTATCAGGCGGGAGCCGTGAAGCCTTCGGCGAGCGACGCGCCGGCGCTATCGGCCCCTCCGGGCTTGGTCCAGCACTCCGAGCGTCCCGCGGATCGATGGATCCGACTCGATTTCCTCGAGAGACAAGCGGGTCTTGCGGCGCCAGTTCGGCTCCTCGTTGAGGCCGGGTACGTTCTGGCGCTGGGTCTCCAGCCAGAGGTCTTCGAGCGTGGCCAACACGATGCGCGCGTCACTCCGGCCCAGATAGGCAAGCAGGGCGTCGCGCACGGCTGCCGGGTGATCGCCGCCCTCGGGCAGCAGTCCTTCGCGGGCAAGGAGACGCTTGAGCGCGCCGTGGGCCCAGGATGACGCCTGCCACCAGGCGGCAAAGGGCGGGAGGTCGTGTGTGTTCAGGGTCGCGGCCTCGTCGCGGCGCGGCGGGCGCAGAGGCGGGTCGGACTCCGGGCCCACCTCGAAGGGCACGACGTATGTGCCGGTAATCCCGTGACGGCGGAGGGCGGCGTTCACGTACGCGGGCACGGTGCCGAGGTTCTCGCCCACCAGTTCGGTGCGGTTCAGATGCGACTCCAGGCTGAGGATCGCGTAGAGCTCTTCCGCCGGGTAGCGGACGTAGACGCCATCGCGCGCCTCGAAGCCGCGAGGGATCACGAACAGGCGGTGCAGGCCCATGACGTGGTCGATCCGCAGCCGCGTGGCGTAGATCATAGACTGGCGCATGTAGGCGATAACGTACTGGTAGCGCTCCTCCCGGATGCCGATTGGGTGGGGTGGCGGAAACCCCCAGTCCTGGCCGGCGACTGCCAATGGGTCGGGCGGGGCCCCGGTGTTCGCTGCTTGCACGAAGCACCCGGGCCAGCGCCAGACGTCGTAGCCGGCGCGATGGACACCGAGGGGCAGGTCAAGATAGAGACCGGCGGCCTCGCGTTGATAAGCGGCGCCCACGAGCTGCTGAGAGGCGGCGAACTGGCAGTAAGCGTGATAGGCCTCGACATCGCGGTCGAAGGCGGGCTCTCCCGAGGGCCAATCATGCCAGGGGCCATTGGCCGCGGTGCGGGCGCGAAAACGCGCGTACGCAGCGACCTCTGGCCTGCTTTTCAGCATGGCCTGGAGGTCCCGCCGTCTTGTGCCCGTTACCGCCGCCGATAGCTCGCGCAGCACGAGCGCCTTCAGGGCCGCCGCGCGTGAGTAGTCGACGAGGGGCGTCGAACGCAGTCGGGCGAGCTCGCGCCGGAAGTCGGGTGAGGCGACGATCTCGCGGGCGCGCTCGCACCGTTGCATTTCCGGCAACGCTTCGACGTCAAGGAAGGCCTCGTTCCACATGAGGCGGCTTGCCGGCGAGTAAGGGCTGGGGTCGAAGACGCCTTCGCGCTCGTCGAGGAAGGCGGCAAAGAGCGGCAGCACCGCTACTTCGCCGGCGCCGAGCCCTCCGGCCCAGCGCGCGAATCGTGAGAGGTCACTGAAGTCGCCGATGCCCCAGGAGCGCGCGGAATGGAGCGCGTACAGGGGGACGAAGACGCCCCAGGCGCGGTCATCGGGCCCGGCGTAGGCCCGCCGCGGCGCTGCGATGACCATGACGGACGTCCGGCGCGCGCGGCGGCCTGGGTAGCGGACAGTAAGGTGCAGCGTATGGTAACCAGCGTCCAGCGCCGGCAAGGGCAGGAGAAGGTGCCCGCGGCGCGCGTCCAGAGTCAGGCCGCGCGACGCGACGCGCCACTCGCGCGCGCCGTTGGACCCGTCGAGCGCGCACTCGATGCTGGCAGCGCCAACGGCGCCGGCGCTCAGCGGCATGGCCGCGGGGCCGGGCAGCCAGACGGTGGCGATGGGCCCGGCGAGGCGGTCGGCGCGCTCCCGCTGGAGCCGCTCCAGGACCGCGGCCGCGTCGCGGACGGGTTCACCCAGCAGCGCCTCGATGGTCGCCGCGATGGCCTCCGCCGGCGGTCGCCGGAGGGTCCGGGTGGCGTCCCGGTAGGAGCGCTGGACGCCGAGGAAGGAGGCCAGGCCGGCGAGGCCCTCGCGAGAGGCGGCGGTCATGGGGCCATCGTATGCGAAGGCGCCTTTCGAGTCTGGAGGCCTGCTATAATCAAGTACGCGGGGACGACAGGTTTCGACAGGGAACGCCGGACCCGGATTGCAGGCCGAGGGTGCCGTCAGCCTCGTTAATCACGGTGGCAAAAAGTAACTGGCGAACGTGAACTCGCCCTCGCCGCTTAATTAAGCGGTGACGTCGGCCTCCGCCTCACCCCGATGGGCGGAGAACCGGCGACGCAATGTCGGGGTGCTGCGCCGGCGACGTCGATAGCTGGCGCCGAAGACCATCGACAAGGCCGCGTTCTGAGCCCGCCGGCCGGCGTGGGCGCGGCGAGACCAAAAGGCCGGACAAGCCTGTAGCAGATCCCGGACGGTCTTCCTCTGGACGGGGGGTTCGATTCCCCCCCGTCTCCACCATCTCCAAACGTCTCCACGGGCCTGTTCTTCGGGGCTCACCAGGTAGACGCACGAGCCGCTTCTCCTGACTGCTACCGATAGCAGCGCGCGAAAAGCTGGCGTGGGCACGATAGCGCCGATCAGCTTGGAGTCGAGGTCAAGGTAGGCCCGCTCAATCAGCGGCGCCAAGAGCCTACGACGTTCCTCCTCGGTTGCCTCCTTCCACAGTTGGTCCAGGTTTGCAAGCAGGTTGGCCGCGACCGTCGAGTCCACGGAGGTGCTGCCGCTGGCCTCGAGGATCTGGGCATCGATTCGAGCGAGTCTTGCTTGGTAGGTGCGTTCGGGTATCTCGAGATTCACATAAGCGGCGGCCAGGCGGCGACGCTGCTCTCGCAGGTCGTCTAAGTTCGCACCACTCGGCACACGGCATGCGCCTTGGGCGATGAGCTCGCGCCAGTTTGGGGGAAGTTCGAGGGACGTGACGATCCGTTGAATTTGAGAGTCGAATGAGTGGGCCATGGCCGAGCGGCCGTTGGTCGGGCAATCGTTGGCATGGCGCTCGCGGTACATAGGGGCGCCAAAGCGGTGGCGGTCGGACTGCAAGGCTTGACCGCAGTGACCGCAGGCCGCGATGCCTTGAAGCAGGCCCGCCGGCCCGGAAGTGCGCCTGGGAACAGGCAGGCGCCTGCGTGCTTGGACGGCGTCGAAGAGCTCCTGAGAAACGATGGGCTGGTGGTTACCCTCCAGTACCCTGCCCTTGTAGCGAAAGCTGCCGACGTAAAAGGGATTGGCGAGGAGGTCCTTGAGGGCGTGGGCGGTGAAGTTCCTGCGCTCGCGGGTGCGGAAACCCTGGGCGTTGAGGCGACGAGCGATTTCCCCGTAACTGGCGCCGGCCGCGCGGGCCTCGAAGGCCTCATGCATAGCCCGCGCCTCCTCCGGGACGGGGACCGGCGTCGCGCCGGGCTCAGGCGCGCGGTAGGCCCAAGGCAGCGGGCCAGGCGCGCGGCCCTGCTCAGCCTGGAAGCGCTTTACCTTGCTGACGTGGAAGCCCAACTGCTCGGAGAAGTACTGGGCGAAGGCACCCATCAAGGTCAGAAGGAGCCGGCCTTGAGGGGTGGTGAAGTCGGCGTACTCCTCCTGACAGCTCACGAACCCGAGATCGGACTTCCCGAGTATCTGGAGGGCCTGACACTGGGTCAGGATGTTGCGCGCCCAGCGGTCGACGCTGTGCACGACGACAACGTCGAACTTCCCTCGGGGAGCGTCGTCGAGCAGGCGCCGCAGTTCTGGCCTCTTCTCGATTTTGTCTGAGCGCGCACTCCTTCCCGGTTCGACATACACCTCGACAAGGTCGTAATCGCGCTTGCGACATAGGGCCCGAATCCCGGCTTCCTGCGCTTCGAGTGAGGCGCCTTCGACCTGCTTCTTGCCGGAAACACGGACGTAGCCAACGGCACGAAGTCTAGGAGCCATTCGACCGCCTCAGGAGGATCGCCCTCACGACCTCGGCCCAGGTGGTGAGCAGGTACTCGACCTCGGGTCCCTTGAGGGCGACTTGCCCTTGGTCCTTACCATTGCGGACCAATACACGCTCTCTCACGGCCCGGGAGTCAACCATCGAGCTCGATCTCCTCGAAGAGCTTGTCGAAGTCATCGCGCGGGAAGGCGGCTGTTATTCGTGCGCGAGTCTTGGGGCCGGCGTTGCGCTTGCCGGAGAGGAGCTGGGACATGAAGCCGGAGGAGATACCGCAGCGCCGTGCCAGGTCGTTCTGGGAGACGTTTCTTCGGGCCATCCACCTCAGAAACGCCTGGCGGCGCACGCGGAACTGGTAAAATGTCCTAGCCATTGAACGCCCAGTCTCGTCGAAAGTATAGGGCCGCTAGCTGCAGGTTGCATAGCCCGCTTGCAAACGCTTGCTACGACAGCACTGAGGTGTTACGCTTCAGTCATGACTAAGGTGCCCCAGCTGGCTCAACTCCTCACCGACCTGCGCACGCGTGCCGGCCTGAGCCTGCGCGAGGTGGAGCAGAGGACCGGAGGTGTGGTGTCTAACGTCTACCTCTCGCAACTGGAGCACGGGCGCCGGACCGAGCCCAATCCGCGGATACTTGTCGCCCTCGCCCGCGTGTACGGACGGCCGGTAGGCGAACTCTTCGAGGCAGCCGGCTACGTAGACGCGCCTTCAGCGACCGAGGTGGACGTTGCGTTCGAACAGGTGATCGCGGACCCCAAGTTCCAGTTCGGCACGCGGTTCAAAGGCGAACTCGACCAGGCCAGCAAACGCGCGATCATCGAGCTCTACGAGAGCGCGACCAACAAAAGGCTGTTGAAAGGTGAGGGCGAGTAACTCGCTCTTCGCCCTCGAGGACTTCGCCCGGAACTACATCCGGCCTTACAGCCACCACTCAGAGATTCGAACTGAACACCTGGTTGAGACGTTCCGGCAGTTCTACGGACTGCCGCCGTTTCCAGACGCCTCTGACCTCCGCCAGGTGTGCGCAAGGCTGGGGATCACGATCACCGCGCTCCCGGAGGCGCCTGAAGGTCTCATTGCCGTAAACACCTGGCACGACGAGTCGCCAACCATTCATGTCCGGCCCGACGCCAGCATGAAGCAGTGGGAGACGACAATCCCTCACGAGATACGCGAAGTCCTGGAGAACGCGTTCAAGCGGGCGAAACCCAAGGGCTATGCGGGCCTGGACACCCATGACAACCGCGCCATGAACGGCAAGTCCGACCGCTTCGCCGGTCACCTTCTCATGCAGAGCGAAGCAACGCATGAGCGCCTGTGGGAGCTTGGATTCGACCTGCCGCGTTTCGCCTCGGAGAGGGGCCGGTCGTTGTCGTCCGTAGTCGTGCGCCTGCAGGAGCTGTATTCCAAGAGTTCCTCGTCCGCGGGCCCGGTGGGCGGTGTCTGGCTCTTCGAGGCCCCGTGGCGGCTCGTGGCCAGGGGGCGGGCAAGCGCGTCAGACCTCGTTATCCGCCAACGAGCCCACATCAAGGGCTTCTCGCTTAGTAAGAGAGGACCCCATGCCCTCTTCCTCGAGCACGGACTACTTCCTCGCAGAGAGTTGAGCGCGGCGCAGTATGCCCTGACGGAGGCCGCAATCGAGGTAGGCCGCCCAGTCATGATCGAAATCGACCGTGGCGCACTATTCGACGGCGAGAATTACTTCGTCATCGCGGAGCCGTTCTTCGTTCGCTGGGTCCCATGGCGGGTCTTGGTATTCGCCGTCCGCGACGACTCGCTCTGGATTCTCGCCCCGTGGATTGACCGGCTGGGCGTGGAGGTGACCGATCGGTTTGTCCAGTTCGAGGATTGGCTAAATTCTCGACCAGGGTTCATAGTCGCTCGCACGCCGCGTCAGTTCGAACGCCGTCTCCGGCAGCGGCCCGAGGTTCAAACGCAGTACTACCCAGCGCCCCTACGCGAATCGTCCGTCCCCGGGACTGCGGCCCCAGTCCGAACCTGACAGGTCAGATTCCAAGGGCCTCCGCCACCTTCGCCCAGCCCCGGTCCTCCTGTCCCTCCAGCCGGCGCAGGTAAGTGGTCGTGACGGCCAGGCTCGAATGGTCGAGGAACCGGCTCACCTCCTCGACGGACTCGCCCGCGTCCCGGCGCAGCTTGGCCGCCGAGTGGCGGAAGATGTGCACGCCGGCTTGCGGCAGGCCAGCCTTCTGCAGGTAGCGGCGCAGGTTGGCGTAGAAGGTGCCGCCCGTGATGCCGCGCCCGTCCGCGAGAGACGGCCACAAAGAGTCGCCCGGCGCCATCGTCGCGAGGTCGCGCCCAGACGCCGCCAGCCAGGCCCGCAGCGCCTCCAGCGCCGGCTGCGGCAGCTCTCGCCGCCCGGTCTTGCCGCCCTTGCCGCGGTAGGCGTAGTAGCAGGTCGCGCCCTCGAAGCTCAGGTCGCCGGCCGTCAGGCCCAGGACCTCGGAGCGGCGCCGGCCGGTGAAGGTGAGGAACAGGATGATCGCCCGGTCCCGCAGCCCGACGGGCGTCTCCGGGACAACGGCGAGCAGGCGGCGGATGTCGTCCGCTGTCAGGCCCCTGGGGTTCGAGGGTGAGACGCGCGGGCGCTCGATGGCGTCGCAGGGGTTTGAGGCGACGACCTTCATCCTGATGAGGAAGCGGTAGTAGCTGCTCAGGCAGGCCAACCGGGCGGCGATGGTGATCGAGGAGGGCTGCTTGCCGGAGAGGCCGCTGCCATAGGCCCAGGCGAAGGCGTCGGCACTGGTGACCTGGTCAGGCGTCTTCGCGGCGCGGCCGAAGAACTCGTTCAGCATGCGCGAGTAGGCCTGGACGGTGCGCAGCGAGCCGGAGCGGCGCTGCTTCTCGGCCAGGAAGGCGTAGAGGGTGCGGTCCCAGCCGGAGGCGGATTCGTCGAGGTAGGCGATGGCGGTCATGAGCACGACTCCTTTCTTGAGGTCGTGCTATACACGCGTAGTCTCACTAACGAGTCAAGCCTTGCAAGCTACTGGTTGAAGTTCGTCCCCTCGAGTGGGCGCTCACACCCCTCACGCCTGACTCCTTCGTCCCCGAAGACCACCCCATCCGCGCCCAGCGCCGCCTCGCCGACGCGGCGCTGGCCAGACTCTCGCCCACCTTCAGGACGATGTACGCGGCCCTTTTCATTCGTGGTCGCGGCGAAACGCCATGGTCAAACTGCTGCTAGGGCAGCGCCGACCCGGACAGACCCTCGCGCGCGTTTTCTAATCTGAGGCCGGCGCCAAGGCCCGGTGGGCCTCTACCGATATAATGACCGCCGACTGAAAGCAGCGAGGGCCACGTTTCGTGAGGCTTGTCTGGGAATGACTCAACCTTGGCCAGTCCAGAAGCATGAGTTCTACCGCCTTCCATCAGCTCACGAGAAGTCGATGAGGCAATGGCTGGTGGCATGAGCGTTTTCGTGGGCCGAGGCGTGCTCGGCGTGAACCCCGTCTCTCATGGACCTCGGCACACCAATCCAGTTTGTCCTGTACGATCTGATGATTTCGGCGCCGGCAGTGGCCGGCCACCCCGCACGGGAGCCGGATCCCAGAGTTGGAGGTGCTCTTCCCATGCCAGGCATCAGTAAGTCCCAGACAAACAAGCGCCCGATCGAATCCTACGAGCACCGGGACAAGCAGCGCCTCAACAACCCGCCCGTCGGACTGGTGACGCCCCAAACCGACCCCGACGCCGGGCAGAAGAAAAAGCGCTACGCCTACGACCCCCACCTCGACCCCCAGCTCGTCTGGGCCGGCAAGGCCGAGCACACCTCCTTCGAGGTGCCCACGGTCTCGCTGCATGTGCACGAGCGCATCGACCCGCGCACCATCATCGAGGCCGTGCGGAAGCGGAACGCCAACAGCCAGCCGCTACAGCTCGGCCTCTTCGAGGCCGAGCGCCGGGAGCCGCTCCGCCAGGCCATCGAGTTCTACCAGCACAAGCACGGCTGGTCGAACCGCCTGATCGCCGGCGACTCGCTGCTGGTGATGAACTCGCTGCTGGAGAAGGAGGGCATGGCCGGCAAGGTGCAGATGATCTACATCGACCCGCCCTACGGCATCCGCTACGGCTCCAACTTCCAGCCCTTCGTCAACAAGCGCGACGTGAGGGACGGCAGGGACGAGGACCTGACCGCCGAGCCGGAGCAGATCAAGGCCTTCCGCGACACCTGGGAACTGGGCATCCACTCCTATCTCACCTACCTGCGCGACCGGCTGCTGCTGGCAAAAGAACTGCTCACCGAGAGCGGAAGCGTGTTTGTGCAGATCAGCGATGAGAACGTGCACCACGTGCGCGAATTGATGGATGAGGTGTTTGGGGCGGAGAATTTTGCAAGACTGATCACATTCGCCAAGACCGGCAGCATGGTTTCCAATGAGTTGGGCCGGACGAGTGATTATCTAGTTTGGTATGCGAGAGAGAAGGAACACCTGAAATATCGCCAGTTGTATTCTGACAAGTTGCCCGATGCCTTCTACAGCAACGTAGAGCTACCCGATGGCGCCGTGCGAAAGATCACGCGGGCCGAAATGATCGATCCGTCACTTTTGCCATCGGGGGCGAGAGTTTTCCGGCTCGTAAGCTTGGAGAGTTCGGGGCCGCCGGGTGAAGATACACCCCTTGTATTCGAGGGAGAAACCTTCAGGCCCAACAAGAACAGTCATTGGAAACTGGCGTACCCCGATGGCATGGAGGCGTTGAAACGAACGGGGCGGATGGTCAAGGATGGGAACAAGCTGCGTTGGAAATACTACATCAGCGACTATCCACTCAAGGTCTTGTCCGAAGTTTGGGACGACACGGCCGGCTTCAATCCCGACCAAGAATATGTGGTCGAGACGCGCACCAAAGTCATCGAGCGCTGCCTCCTCATGACCACCGACCCCGGCGACCTGGTCTTCGACCCGACCTGCGGCAGCGGCACCACGGCTTTCGTCGCCGAGCAGTGGGGCCGTCGCTGGATCACCTGCGACACCTCGCGCGTGGCGCTCACGCTCGCCAAACAACGCCTGATGACCGCCGTGTTCGATTACTACGAGCTGGCGCATCCAGAAGAGGGCGTGGGCAGCGGCTTCAAGTACAAGACCGTGCCGCATGTGACGCTCAAGTCCATCGCCAACAACCCGGAGATCGACGGCATCCACGCCCGCTGGCAGCCGCGCCTCGAACCTCTGCGCAAGCAGTTGAACGCCCTGCTCGGGCAATCGCGGGAGGAATGGCAAATCCCGCGCGAGCCCGAGGGCGCGTGGTCGGAGGAGGCGAAGCGGCTCTTGGCCGAGTGGTGGCAGTTGCGGCGCAAGCGCCAGGAGGAGATCGACGCCGCCATCGCCCGCCACGCGCCCCAGGAGACGCTCTACGACCAGCCCTTCGTGGACAAGAAGAAGACGCGCGTCAGCGGTCCGTTCACGGTGGAGGCCGTGCCCGCCCCGGCGGTCAAGTCGGTGGACGAGCTACTCGAAGGCGCGCCACAACCGGCGGACGCATCCATCGCCCGCTCCGGCGAGACCCTGCGCCAGGCCGAATGGCGCGATGAGCTCCTGCGGGCCGGTATCCGAGGCAAGGCCGGGCAGTACATC
>DATLYJ010000140.1 GCA_035574915.1 Dehalococcoidia bacterium
AGGGGCCTGTGACATACTTCGCTCGCCCTGCCGCCCGCCTTCCGCACGACGAATCTCGGAGCCCGTAAGCCCGCGATGCCTGAACTGCCCGCGCCCGACAGCTTGACCACCGGAGTCCTGCCGCGACGGTTTCGCGTGGGCTTGAGGAGGTCGCCGCGGTGCTCGCGGGGCCGGCGTCTCTCGTCGCCGTCCGCCTGCGGACCGAGGCGTTGCGGGAGGAGGCGCTGAGCGTGGCGGCCGGGTTGGCAAGGCCGAGGCCGGCCACGGCGGGACCGGGTGCGTGACGCCCGGCGCGGCGTCTAGCATCGGAAAGGCAGCGGCCGGCCGCGGTGAAAGGGCCGAAGACGGCGCATCGCGCCCTAGAAGAGGACTGAGATGGGGAAGCTTGACGGCAAGACAGCAGTGGTCACTGGAGGCGGGCGCGGCATCGGCCGTGGCATAGCCCTCCTCCTGGCGCAGGAGGGCGCGAAGGTCGTCGTCGCCGACTTCGGCGGCTCCGTGGAGGGCCACGGGCGGGACAAAGGGCCGGCCGACGAAGTCGTGGAGCTGATCCGTTCCCGGGGCGGGACGGCGATCCCCCACTACGGGGACGTCGCTGATTGGAACGACGCCGAGGACCTCGTGCGGACCTGCATCAACGAGTTCGGCAAGCTGGACTGCCTGGTCTGCGTAGCCGGCATCCTGCGCGAGCGCATGGTGTTCAACATGACGGAGGAGGAGTGGGACGCGGTGATCCGCGTGCACCTCAAGGGGACCTTCGCGCCCACGCACTTCGCCTCGATTCACTGGCGGCAACGGCGGCAGGAAGGCGCGAGGCTAATCGTGTTTACGTCCGGCGCGGGGATAAACGGCAGCGCCGGTCAGCCGAACTACGCCGCGGCGAAGATGGGCCTGATCGGCTTCATGAAGAGCTGCGCCAACGCCCTCGGGCGTTACGGGGTAACGGCGAACGCCATCTCCCCCGGCGCCGCGACGCGCATGACGGACCGAGGCCTCGCCGCGGCGGCGGCGCAACGCGAAGGGGCCGTCGCGCCGAGCCTGGTCGCGGAGGGCGGCCCCCGCGACCCGTCGAACGTCGCGCCCGTGGTCTGCTACCTCTGCAGCGACGAAGCCGGCTACATCACCGGCCGGACGTTCGGGGCGAGCGGTTACCAGATCACGCTGTACCGGGACATGGAGCCCATGCGCCGCATTCACAGCCCGGGGCCATGGGACCTGGACTACCTGTTCGAGAACTTCAAAAGCACCCTGGGCGAGGGCCTGCGGCTGCCGGACTTCCGCCAGCCGCAGCCGGGCGGGGCATAGGCCCCTCCCGAGGCCGGGTGTACGCTGTGTGCGCCATGCAGCGCAAACCGGTCTTTCAAGCGCTCTGAAGGCCAGGACGTAATGGACCTCGACTTCTGGCCGCGGTTGGGGCAGTGATCATCCGGCAGGCCACCCATGCCGACAATGCGGCGCTTTGCGCGCTGGAGGCGCGCACGCCCCTGAACATGGACGGCGAGCCGTTCTACATCCGCCCCACCAACTTCTTCGAGAAGCACGACCTCCAGGAGAGGTCGGTCGTCATGGTCGCTGAAGAAGCGGGGGAGATCATCGGCGCCTGCGCCGGGGCGCTGCACCGCGCGCCCCTGGCCGGGAAGGAGCGCCTCCTCCTCTACATGAATCACGAGCGCATCGCGCCCGAGCACCAGCGCAAGGGGATCGGCGGGGCGCTCACTCGCGCCGTGGCCGAGTACTGGAAGGCGCACGAGTCCGAGCACATCGATTCGTCCTACTGGTACATCGCGGCCGGTAACCGGCAGTCCAGGAACTTCGCCGAGCGCTCCGGCAACCGGCCCTGGCCGGTCTCGGCGCGCATGTGCATCCTCCCGCCGCCGGCGGAGACTCCGCCAGCGCCAAGGCAGATCGGCGCCGGGCCGATCTTCGACATCGTCCGCCTGGTAAACGGAACGCACCTGGGCAAAGAGCTGTTCCGCGCCTACGAGCAGGTGGACTTCGGCCAGCGGCTCGCCCGCTCGCCCTCGTACGGCTGGGGGGACATCTATGGCGCCTTCCGGGACGGCCGTCTCGTGGCGGTCTGCGGCCTCTGGGACGGCGCCGCCGCCGACTACGGTTACGAACCCGGCGCGGAGCCTGAGATGGCGCTCCTGCTGCGCGCTCTTGCGGTAAAGGCGGCGAGCACCGGGCACGGGGGCCTGATGTTCTGCCTGGAGCCGGACTCACGACTCTGGCGGGAGCTTGGCCTCCGCGATGAGGACTCCTTCGAGCTGCTGTTCTATGCTCCCCGCGTTGAGCCGCCAGCCCACTCCACAACCCTCTACGTAGACCCCGTGTACTTCTGACCGTGACGTCCGCTGCCGGCCTCATCGCAACCATCCGCCGGGACCTCGAGCCGCTATCGCGGGCCGTCCGAGGCCATCGCTACGTCCAGGCGCTGACCGAGGGCAAGGTGCCCCTGGAGAGGCTGCGCATATTCGCGGGCGAGCAGTACCACATAATCAAGAACGACTTGCGGAGTTTTGCGCTGCTCCTGTCACGGCAGGACGATGCCGAAGTCAGGCGCTTCCTCCTCGGCAGCGTGCAATACGAGGCCGCGGCGTTCGAGGCCCTGTTCCCCTTCGCCGCCGCTCTGGGCATGTCCGAGCGCGATCTGGAAGCGCACGAGCCGCTGCCCGGCGCGCACGCCTACACCGCCTTCCTGGCGCTGACAGCCGCGTACGGCTCCGCGGCCGACATGGCCGGCGCCTTCATAGTCGACCTCGAGGGCTGGGGCGGCAACTGCCGCGACATGAGCCGCCAGCTGCGCGAGAAGTACGGCCTCGGCGCCGAGCAGGTGGCGTTCTTCGACCACTTTGGCGCCGAAGACCCTGACTTCGAGCCCCGTTCGCTCGCCCTCATCGACCGCGTCCTGGACGCCGCCGGCGACCGCGATTCCCTGGAGCGCTCGATCAAGCGCACGGCGCGCCTCATGATGGCCTACGAGCTCATGTACTGGGACGCGCTCTACGAGGCATCGGTTGGATGAGCGAGAGGTTTACGGACAGATTGCGCTCGCTGGCCGACGAGGTGTGGCAGGCGCAGCACATGCACCCCTTCGTGCGCGGCATCGGCACGGGGACCGTGGACCGTGAGCAGTTCAAACACTGGGTGCGCCAGGACTACCTCTTCCTGGTGGAGTACGGCCGCCTTCTTGCCCTTGCCGCCGCCCGGGCGCCGGACCTGGAGACGATGCGGCGATTTGCGGACCTGACGCAGTCCACCCTCGGGACCGAGATGGACCTGCACCGCTCGTACGCCGCGGAGTTCGGGATCACCGAAGCCGAGCTGGAGGAAGAGGTCATGAGCCCGACGACCCGGGCCTACACGGACTTCCTCCTGCGTTGTGCCACCGTTGGTGATTATGTCGAGTTAGTTGCCGCCCTCCTGCCCTGCATGTGGGGCTTCTCCGAGATCGGGCGCGAGCTCGCGCGCGCCGGGATGCCGTCCGACCCCCTCTGCGCGAAGTGGATCGAGATGTATGCATCAGAGGACTTCGCCGCCCTGGCCGATTGGTGCCGGGACCTCCTCGATGACCTCGCCGAGCATCTGCCGCCGGTGGAGCAGGACAGACTCGCCCGTATCTTCCTGACGAGCAGCCGCTACGAGCTCATGTTCTGGGACATGGCGCGGAATCTCGAGCGCTGGCCGGAATAAGCAGACTTGACAATAAGCTGGCGCGCCGGGGTATAACCTGCGGGTGCCGGAACCAGGTCCCCAGAGGTCTACCTTGTCCAAGCCCACGCGCGCGCAACTCACTCGCCGACGCTTCCTCCAGGCGGCCGCCGGCGCAACTGCCGTCATAGCCGCAGACTCCGCCTTGGCTTCGCGCGCCTCAGGCGCCAGACAGACCATCAAAGTACTGATCCACGACGCTATCCAATCGGCGCCGGACTTCGAACGGGGCCTTCACCTGGGCACCGTGGTCCGCGAGGGCGCGCTGCAGGGGTCGGGCGTGTTCGAGTCGGCCGTGGTGGCCGCCGAAATGCCCTTCACCCACGCCGGCCTGCACTGGCGCGGGGCCTTCGCGGGGCCAGACGCATCGGCCTTCGAGGTGCGGACGTCCGCAGACGGCGTGACCTGGGGCAGTTGGCGGCGGCTGGTCATCGAGGCCCACCCGGAGGACACGCCACGGGGCGAGACCTTCTTCGCCCTTGTCGCCGCGCCGAGGCACCGGTTCCTGCAGTTCCGCGCGACTCTCTCGGGGGCGCAGCGGGTGGAGCGCGTAACCGCAACCCTCCTCAATACGGCCGACGGCCCCAGGCTCCAGAGCCAGCAATCCCTGACGCCGGTGAAACCTCCTGTAATCGATATGAGCCGCGAGGACTGGGGTTGCGATGAAAGCAGGCGCTTCGCGGGAGGCAAAGAGATCTGGGCGAGGATGTACGTGCCCGTCAAGAAGATGGTAGTGCACCACACCGCATCTACGAACGGCGCCGACCCCATCCAGGACATCAACGCTATCTACACCTATCACGCCGTCACCCTTGGCTGGGGCGACATCGGCTACAACGGCCTCGTCGACGTGAACGGCGTCAGATACGAAGGCCGCTACAGCCGCGAGTTCCCCGAGGCTGGCACCCGCGAGGTGTTTGGCCCGGACGTGGTCGCGGGGCACGCCTCGGCTCATAACTACGGCACGTGCGGCGTCGCGGCGATGGGCAACTTCGAGGAGGTTCCTACTCCCGACGACGGACGCATGGTAAACGCCCTGGTGAGCCTTCTCTCCTTCCAGGCGTCCCTCAGGGAAGTCGACCCCAACGTTTGGTCGGACTTCCTTCAATCAGGGGGTTCCTGGACACGGGCCCTCGGAAACGTCTGCGGCCACCGCGACTGCAACGCGACCGCCTGCCCGGGCCGCTACCTCTACGAGCAGTTGCCCTCGATCCGGGCCGCCGTCGCCGCGAGGGTCGGCTTCGGCGCCGCGCCCGGCCTCAGCGGCCCGGACGGCGGCACCGTGCGTCGAGGCACGCTTTCGTATAGCTGGACGCGCCAGCCGGGCTACCGCTACTCGTACTATCTCGAAGGCTGGTCGAAGTCGCCGGCCAGCGAGGCGATCGGCTACCTCAGCGGCTACGACTCCTCCCGCTACCCTGTGTGGTCGACCCCTTCCGCCGAAGTCTCGTCCGCCGAGTACGCAGGCCTCGCCGACGGCCACTACACCTTCCACCTCAAGCGCATCGACCTCAGTAACGCCGTCTCTTACCAGGCGAACAAGACCGTCCTGATGCAGGGTGGCGGCGGAGGCGGAGGAGGTGGTCGCCCGCGCCGTTGAGGCCGGGGCCGGGACCTGCCGCCGCAGGCAGAGGCGGCCTCGCCCGCGCTCGCCACGAGCCCCGCGCTGGCACACTACGCTCTTCCCCTGCACTCTGTACGCTGTACTCTGTTCAGACGCCTGGGAGGCAGCCCGCCATGCCGTTCCGAAAGATACTCCTGCTCATCGCCCTGGTCTTCTTCGTGTTCGCCGCGCTCGGCGAGCACCCCAGCATCTTCGAGGACATCGACCTCGTGCCGGCCGGGCTTGCCTTTGGTTTCGGCGCGTTCCTGGCGGACAAGTAGTCCCGGCGAAGAGACTCGGCTACACCGCCGCGGCGAGCGGGACGAACCGCTGCGGGTCGAATGGCCGCAGCTCCGGCACTGGAGTGCCGAGGGCGATGCTTGCGGCGATGAGTTTGCCGGTGATCGGCGCCAGCAGGATGCCGTTGCGGAAGTGGCCGGTGGCGACCCAGACGTTCGACCAGCCGGGTAGCAGGCCCATCATCGGCAGGCCGTCCGGCGAACCGGGCCGCAGGCCGGCCCAGGTGGAGGCGAGGCGCGCGAGCTTGAGCCCCGGGACCATGGCCTCGGCGGCGCGGCGTAGCCGGCGGATGGCTTCGACGGTCGTGCGCTTGCGGAAGCCCACGTCCTCGACGGTCGCGCCCACGAAGGTCAGGTTGTTCTCGCGCGGCACCAGGTAGGCCTCCTCGCCCCAGATCACATGTTTCAGCTCCGTCGCCGGGCCAAGGGCCAGCATCTGACCGCGCATGGGGACCACCGGCACATGGGAGCGCAGGCGCCTGGCCAGCGCCGCCGTCCAGGGCCCCGCGGCCAGCACGAAGTGGGACGCTGAGACTGACTCCCGGGGCGTCCGCACCCAGGTCAGGCGGCCGGCCCTTCCGCCCATGCGCACGAGGGGCGCCTCGGTGCGGATGTCGACGCCACGGCGGCGAGCCGCCTCGGCGAGAGCGAGGACCAGGCGCTGGGGGTCCAGGTAGTGCTCCTCCGGTGAAAGCATGCCAGCGACCGCCCGGCGCGTTACCTCGGGCTCCTCGCGGAACAGGTCGTCGCCTTCGAGCCAGCGCATACCGGGCGACAGGGGCTTCTGCGCCTCATAGCGACGGCGCAGATGGGCTGCCTCGTCCTCGTTCAGCGCGAGATGGAGGACCCCTGAGCGACGGTAACGCAGGTCGATGCCCGTGGCCTCCAGCTCTGGGACGAGGCGCTGATAGAGATCAAAGCTATCGAGACAGAGCTTCTGGAAGTCGGGACCGCGGTCGCCGCCTTCGTCGGACAGCGCCGCAAGCATGCCGGCCGCGGCGCCCGAGGCCTCGCCGGCCAGCTCACCGCGCTCGAGCAGCGTGACCTCGAGACCCTCCAGCGCCAGAAAGTACGCGGTGGCGCAGCCGATGGCCCCGCCGCCGACGACGACCACGTCCGGCACGCTAACCTCCGCCGACCATGCGGACGATCTCGACCGTGTCGCCATTTCGCAGACAGACGCGGTCGTAGCGGTCACGCGGGATCACGTCGCCGTTGTGGGCGACCGCCACCAGCCGCCTGTCGATCCCGAGCTGTTCCAGGAGCTGCGGCAGCAGCATCTCCTCCGCCAGCTCGCGCTGTTTGCCATTTATGGTCAGCGTAATCACTTCTGACTTAATTGTAGTCTGGCGCGACCGCTGCGCCCGTTTCGAAGGCATTAGGACCGCTCACGAGACTGCGGCCGAGTCAGGCGGCAGGAGGCGTTCGAGGGGTCGCCGCACGGCTCCGCGGCGGGTCCGTAAGCAGGCGCGCCTCAGGCGGCCGAGCGCACCTCCGCCCAGGCCTCCTGCATTGCCTTGCTCAACTCCTCGGCGGCGGCGCGCGGGTCTTCGGCGTTGGCGATGGCCGAGATGACGGCAACCCCGGCTGCGCCTGCCTTTATCACCTCACCGATGTTCTTCGCCGTGACGCCCCCGATCGCGAGGACCGGCAGGTTGCCGGCCGCCTGTGTGATGTCGGCTATCAGCCCCGGCCCCATGGGCTTTACGTCGGGCTTTGAGGCGCTCTTGTAGACGGTGCCGGCGATTACGAAGTCGGCGCTCTCCCGCCCGGCCTGCAGGGCGGCCTCTACGGAGTGCACGGAGCGGCCAAGCACCGCATGCTTGCCGATGAGGCCGCGCGCCACGAGAGTCGGGATGCCATCCTCGGGCAGTTGCGCCCCGTCAGCCTCGGCCGCAAGGGCGACGTCGATGCGGTCGTTCACGACGAGGAGGGCCTTGCCGCGCGTAATGGTCTTCAGCCGGCGGGCGGTCTCGAGCAGCTTCCCGGCGGGAGTGACCTTGTCGCGCAACTGGACCATGTTGACGCCGCCAGCGACGGCGGACGCGACGGTCGCATCGAGGTCCTTGATGTCGGGCCCCGCTACGAAGCAGAGTACGGGCGGGCGCAGGCGACCGATCCTCGCGGGCAACGGCATCACTTCACCTCCATGCCCGCGTCCTGTATCGGGAGGGCGGGCGGCTATCGGCCCGGCAAAGCGGCGACGCCCTCGACAGGGCTGCTCGGGCTGGCAATCGTCTTCTTCTCGATCCGTCCGGCCCGGTAAGCCAGGCGGCCGGCCTGCACTCCAAGCTTGAAGGCTTCCGCCATGGCCACCGGGTCCTTCGCTTTGGCGATGGCCGTGTTCACCAGCACAGCATCGGCGCCGATCTCCAGGGCCAGCGAGGCCTCCGAAGGCGCCCCTAGCCCGGCATCGACCACGACCGGGACGCTGGCGTTCTCGATGATGATCTGGATTTCTTCTAGGGTAAAGATACCGCGCCCGGAGCCTATGGGCGAGCCGAGAGGCATCACGGTGGCGCAGCCGACCTCCTCCAGGCGTTTGGCGAGCACGGGGTCGGCGTGAATGTACGGGAGCACCGTGAAGCCCTCGCGCACCAGTATCTCAGCCGCCTGCAGGGTGCCGATTGGGTCAGGCAAGAGGTACCGCGGGTCGGGGATGACCTCCAGCTTGACGAGGGTCGAGCCGGTGAGTTCGCGCGCCAGCCGGGCGGTGAAGACCGCTTCCTCCGCTGTCTTGCAGCCGGCCGTGTTGGGCAGGATCGTGTAACGCTCCCAGTCGATGTAGTCGAGCTCCGTCCGGGCGTTGGGGTTGTCGAGGTCGAGGCGCCTGATGGCCACCGTCACGATCTCGGCGCCGGAGGCATCCAGGGCCGCCACGCATTCCTCCGGTGAGGAGTACTTCCCTGTCCCGACCATCAGCCTCGACCGGTAGGCCTTGCCGCCGATTACCAGTGTGTCGTCATTCATGGCTTCGGTCCCTCCCGCGCTGCCTGGACTCTGGCCCGCTGCCGGGCCGCAGCCCCGTGGATGCCCACGGCATTCCTCGTCCGCGCTCTCGCTGCCCGTCCCTCACTCTCCTGCCGGCCGCCACCAGCGATAGAAGTGGTGCACGGGTCCGTGGCCGCGGCCCAGCGGGAACGCCTCCTGGAGCGCCTTCGTCACATAGGCCTTCGCCGCCATGACCGCATGCTCCACCGTCTCGCCCTTCGCCAGCGTAGCGGCAATGGCCGAGGCGAAGGTGCAGCCCGTGCCGTGCGTGCTGTTCGTCTCGACTCTGCCGACGGTAAACTCGCGGAACGTCCGGCCGTCGAAAAGCGTATCGGTCACCGTGGGCTCGTCGAGGTGGCCGCCTTTCATGACCACGTTGCGCGCGCCCATGGCGTGGATCTCCCGCGCGGCCTCACGCAGGTCGTCCCAGGTCGCCAGCTTTCGTCCCACGAGCACCTCCGCTTCGGGCACGTTCGGCGTCACGACGAGGGCCAGAGGCAAGAGCTTCGCCTTCAACGCCTGGACGGCATCGTCTCGCAGCAGCTTGTCGCCGCCCTTGGCGACCATCACCGGGTCGACGACCAGGCTTGTGACCTCCCAGCGCTGCAACCGCTCCGCCACAGCTTCGATAATCGCCGCGCTGGCCAGCATGCCGGTCTTGACGGCGTCGGCGCCGATGTCGCCGAGCACCGCGTCGATCTGTGCCGCCACGAACTCCGGCGCCATCTCGACGAAGCCGTAGACACGCCTGGTGTCCTGAGCCGTGACAGCGGTGATCACGCTGGCGCCGTAAACGCCGAGCGCCGAGAAGGTCTTGAGGTCGGCCTGAATGCCGGCCCCGCCGCCCGAGTCCGAGCCCGCGATGGTTAGCGCCCTGTAGACCGCCATCTTCCAATTCCCGGGAACGCGCGCATAGCCTGCTCCACCGTGCCCGAATGCCAGCAAGCCCGAATGCACGAAAATGGCGCCTCTGGGGCGCCTCTCGTTCCGTTCCCTCAGCTCCCTGCGCCGGCATTACCCGGGTTCAGGTTCCGACGGTCGGTCGCCACGGCGACCCTCTCAGCCCGGCTCTCCGAGCTCCCGTGCCGCTATTCGGTTGACCCTTCAAGTCTACGTCTGCTCCCGAAAGGGTGTCAAAGAAATTCAGCCCAGCTTCCGGCGCAGCGCCTCCCGCCTCACGCCCTCAACCGCCTTCGCCCACTCGTCCTGGCGGTAGACCCTGAAGGAGTGCACGGCTCCGCTGGCCGTCGTTACGTACAGCGTGGTCAAGCCCAGAGCACCCTCGGCAATCCTTTCCATGACCTCGCCGGAGGCCGTGGCGACCTCCCTGATGTCGGTTAGCCAGACCTGGATTTCTCGGTGCGCCAGACCGGGTTCCGGCTCATATCCGCGAGTCGCCGGAGCGACGAACAGCAGGCGGGTCGGGGTCAAGATCAGCGTCCCGTAGCGACCGTTCGCGGCTTCGTCAAGTGACCGCGCGGTGGCATAAAGAAGCGGCTCTTCCCCGCCGGCGAGTAGACGTACGCGCTCTTTCTCCGCCGCCTGGCTCCGAGCGACCCAGCGCTCGATTAATCTCTGCAACGCTCCAAGCATCGGCGAGCCAGCTCGCTTTCGCTTATTTTACGGACCGAGGCCGTGTCAGGATAATCCGCAGACGTGCCACCTGTCATACTGTCGCTCATGCAGGACAAGTTCCCGCCCGGCTCCTTCTCCCGCGAAGACGAGAGGCCCGATTCCGAGTTCTACGCCGAGCCGCGCCTCGTCCAGCACATCGACGACTACGCGATCAGGGCGGTGGGCGAAGCTTACCGCCAGTTCCTGCCCCCGGACGGGGAATACCTGGACCTCATGTCATCGTGGGTGTCGCACTTCCCGGAAGACATGCCGGTCAGGCGCCTGGTGGGGTTGGGCATGAACGAAGTCGAGCTGGCCAGAAACCCCCGGCTGGCGGAGTACGTCGTGCACGACCTCAATGCCGACCCGAAGCTGCCCTTCGCGGATGCCCGTTTCGATGGCGTCGTCATCGCCGTTTCGGTCCAGTACCTCACCCGGCCGATAGAGGTGTTCGCGGAGATCGGCCGCGTGCTCAAGCCGGGGGCGCCGCTTGTCGTCTGCTACTCGAACCGGTGCTTCCCCACCAAGGCTGTCCGCATCTGGAACGCCCTCGAAGACCGGGAGAAGGCTGACCTCATCGCGATGTACATCCTGGGCGCGGGCATGTTCGAGCCGCCCGAATATCATGACTTCAGTCCCGCCCGGACGCTCATCGGCGTGCCGATGCAGGACTGGCAGCGGGTCCGCAGCGGCCAGCTCTACACCGACCCGCTCTACGTTGTCGTTGCACGGCGCAGACAGGATGCCTGACACCACTGGA
>DATLYJ010000141.1 GCA_035574915.1 Dehalococcoidia bacterium
GCCTGAGCCAGCTCCAGCGCCGGGCTCTGGAGCTCACCCGTGAGATCGAGGCGAAGATAGCGGCCCTGCGCCGGCTCGGGGGCGAGGTCAAGGGCATCGAGCAGGGCCTGGTTGACTTTCCCAGCCTGCGTGAAGGCCGCACCGTCTACCTGTGCTGGCGGCTCGGCGAGGACGAGGTCGCCTGGTGGCACGACGTCGATGCCGGGTTCGCGGGACGCCGACCGTTATGAGACCAGAGTTGGGCCGCCAGAGATGGGCACGGCCCTGCCCGCCACTACGTGTCGCGTCGCGCCTTCGAGACCCGGGCCTCTACTCCTCCGCGGTCAGCCGGCGGACGGCCGTAGAGTGAAGGGCCTTGCGCAGCTCGGCGACGAGGCCGCCTTCGTCTGCCACGCTGTTAGCCAGGACGGTGTACGCCGCGCCTACCTCGCGGGCCGTGTGGGCGTCACTGCCGCCGATGCCGGGAAGCCGGCAGCCGCGCGCGAGCTCCAGCGCGTTGGCGTTCTGTAGCGCCCCTTCGCTCGCGTTTGCAACCTCCAGGGAGTCGAAGATGTCGGCGAGTGACCCCTCGACGGGCCGCCCGTAGCGCCTCGAGGGGTGGGCGAGGAACATGAGCGCGCCTTCCGCCATCACGTGCTCGCGCAGGGCCGCGAGCGTCGAAAGCCCCTTGCGCCAGGTCGACAGCCCGTAGACCAGCACGTGGCCGACCTCCGTCGTCGCCTCGACGCCGCGCAGGACGACGATGCCGTGCTTCTCGCCGAGCTCCCTCACGGCGACCTCGGGCCAGAAGGCATCGTGCTCGGTGATGCAGATGCCATCGAGTCCCGCCTCCTTCGCCGCCCGGCAGAGGTCGTCCGGTGAAGCGGCGCTGCACGCCGAATGCGCCGTCGAGTGCGTATGCAGGTCGATCAGCATCGCCGCCTGGCAGACCCGGGAAACGGCGGACCTGAGAACCTGAGGTGCTGAAACGCTGAAATGCTCGCCTGCCGAGCCGCCCAGCTCACTCGAGGCAGACTCTTTCGACGACCCGGTAGAGGACTTCGACGCCGAGCCGCAGGTTCTTGAGGGAGATGCGCTCGTTGTTGCCGTGCTGACCGCCCATCTCGCCGGCGCCGAGGAGCATGGGGACGAAGCCGTACGCCGGGATGCCTCGCCGCCGGAAGGTGCGCGAGTCCGTGAAGCCGGCGCTCACGCGCGGCAGGAGCGCCGCTTCCGGCATTACCTGCGCGCACACCTCCCGGATGGCGTCGTGCAACTCCGTGTCTGGAGAGGACGAGGGGCTCGCTGAGCCGAACACCGTCTCCACCTCGACCTTGGGGTCGTCGATCACGGTGCGGAGCTCGGCGATGAAGCGGTCGTGGTCGTAGCCGGGGACGAGACGGCAGTCGAGCGTGGCCTCCGCGGAGGCGGGGATGACGTTGTGCTTGATGCCCGACCGCAGGCCCGTGGCGCTGATCGTGTTCGTCATCACCGTGCGCAGCTGACGGTGCCGGTCGACGATTTCCTCCGGGGACGCCGAGTCCGGGTCCACGGCGAGGTAGCCCTCCCGGTGAGCGGCCCGCAGGGACTCGGCGACCGGCTCCGTGATCGTGAGCGGCCGCTCCCAGTGCTGGATGCGGTGCATGGCGCGGATGATGCGGTCCAGGCAGTTGTCCTCGTGCGGGGCGGAGCCGTGGCCGGGGCGGCCCGTGGCCCTGAGGCGCAGCCAGAGGGGGCTCTTTTCCGCCATCGAGACCCCGAACAGGGGGCGCTCGACGCCGAGGTAGGTCTCCGCACCGTAACCGCCTTCGTTGATGACGAAGGCGGCGTCCTGTATGAGCTCAGGGTGGTGCTTGTCGAGCCATTCGACGCCGTATTCGCTGCCCGCTTCCTCGTCCGCCACGGCGAGAAAGCGCAAGGGACGCTTCAGCCGCGCGCCGGCGTCCAGTCGCCGCTTGATCGCCAGGAAAACGACGAGCTCCAGGGTCCCCATGCCCTTCATGTCGAGGGCGCCACGGCCCCAGATGAAGCCGTCCTTTACCACGCCCGCGAACGGGTCGACCTGCCAGTGCTCGGCCTCGACGGGCACAACGTCGGTGTGGTTGAGGAGGACAAGGGGCAGAGCGGCCTCCTGGCCCGGCGCCTTGCCGGCTTGCCCGCCCGAGGATGTCTGGAGGATGGCGTAGAGGTTGGCGCGGCCGGGGGCGGAGATGAGCTTGGTGGAGTCGATGCCGTCAGCCCGGAGGATTTCGGCCAGGAAGTCGGCAGCAAGCTCCTCGTTCCCGGGTGGGTTGGTGGTGTTGACGCGAATGTATCGTTGGAGGATTTCGGCGGCTTGAGCGGCCATCCCCTCGAAATCGGGGTCCTTCGTCGCTGCGGCCTTCCTGGGGGGCATCGCGGCTCCTTCCGGCTGTGGGGCGCTCTCCGGTACGGGAGTGGGGTTATTCAAACAGAAGGCGGGAAAGGGCACAACGCCACCCGGCGCCCGTCAGGTGCCGCCCCCAAGCTGGGGTGCGATCACCCTGACTCCGGCGCCAGGCGCGGCCCTCCGGAAGCGCCGTGACCTGAGGATGTCGGTGTCCCGGCCGTGAACGCCGCAACATCGCGTGCGGCAACCGCGAGCACCCGGCGTCGCTGATGCGC
>DATLYJ010000142.1 GCA_035574915.1 Dehalococcoidia bacterium
GGCCGCTTCCAGGCCTGCATTCATATCGAAGCAGCAGGCGCGCGTTTCCTGCTCGACTGCGGCCCCTCGGCGCTGGTGGCGATGAAACGCTTCGGCGTCGCGCCGAACGAGATCGACGCGGTCCTGATCAGCCACTTCCACGGGGACCACTTCGCCGGCATACCCTTCCTGATCCTCGAGGGCCAGTTCTTCGGCCGGACAAAGCCGCTGGCCTTCGCCGGCCCGCCCGGGATCGAAGCGAGGGCGAGAGGCGTGATGGAAGAACTCTTTCTCGGCCTCTCCGGCACCGCCCAGCGCTTCGATTACAGCTTCGTGGACCTTCAAGCCGGCGTGCCTACCAGCATTGCGGGACTGGAGGTCACGGCGTTGCCGGTCCCCCATTCGGGCGGATCGACTCCCTACGGCCTCCGGGTGGCGGTGGACGGAAAGGTCGTCGCCTATTCCGGCGACAGCGAATGGTCCGAGACCCTCATCGACCTGGCGCGCGGGGCGGACCTCTTCATCTGCGAGGCAAATTTCTTCGACCGCGACGTGAGGAACCACCTGAGCTACCGGACGCTCATGCGGCGCATCGGCGACTTCGAGTGCAGGCGGATCGTCCTCACTCATGCCGGGCCCGAGGTGCTGGAGCGCCGGCACGAACTCGAACTCGAGTTGGCCGAAGACGGCATGACCATCGAGGTGTAGGCCGGCCGGCAATGGACAGCCTACGCCCGGGGGCGCGACAATCCGTTTGTGCTGACCCGGCAGGAAGCGCCTGACTGGACCATCCGCGATGCCACGGAGGCAGACGTGGCTGCGGTGCTGCATGTCTGGCGGAACACCGAGGCGCGACCGAGCCTGACCGACAACGAAGAGGTCATCGAGGCCCTGATCAAGGCCAACCCCGGCGCCCTCTTCGTCGCCGACGTCAAGGGCAAGATAGTCGGCGCCGTAATCGCCACCTACGACGGCTGGCGCGGCAACATCTACAGGCTCGCCGTCGACCCCGACTATCGCCGCCGCGGCCTCGCCCGGGCGCTGGTGCACGAAGCAGAGTCGCGCCTGCGGGCGAAGGGCGCGAAGCGCATCTCCTGCCTCGTGGAGTCGGACCACCCCTGGGCCACCGCCTTCTGGGACGGCGCGGGCTACGAGCGCGACCCAATCATGCTCCGCTACTTCAAGAACCTGGATTAGGTGGCGCGGTTTGTCCGGCGCCCTGATAGCTTGTTGCCGCTTCCTGTAATCTCTGCCTCGTGAAGGTAGCAGTCGTCGTCGCCATTCTGACGATCATCGCCGAAGAGCTGCGCGTACTGCTGATCAACCGCAGCGGCGAGCCCTTTGTCGGCTGGTGGGCATTGCCTGGAGGCGTCCTGCGTCCTGGCGAGTCCCTGGCCGACGCCGCCGCGCGCAAGCTCGTCGACGAGACTGGCGTCGCGGACGTATATCTCGAGCAGCTTTACACCTTCGACAGCCTGGAGGAGAGCCCCGGCTCGGTCGTGGTGGCCTACTTCGCCCTCGTCGACTCCAGCAAGGTACGTCTTCGAGACGAGCTTGCCTGGCGTCCCGAGTGGCATCGCGTCAAGGACCTGCCGGACCTGGCCTTCGACAACAAGAAGGTCGTCGACTACGCCATCCAGAGGCTGCGAAACAAGCTCGAGTACACGAACGTCGCCTACAGCCTGATGCCGCAGTCCTTCACCCTGAGCGACTTGCAGTCCGTGTACGAGAGCATCCTTGGCCGCACCTTCGACAAGCGGAACTTCCGCCGGCGGATGCTCTCGCTCGGCATCATCCGGCCTACCGGCCAGACCGTCGCGCGGGGCGCCCACCGGCCCGCCGAACTCTTCGAGTTCACGTCCCGCAAACCAATGGTGTTGTAGAGGCCCGTATGGCCCGGGCCGAGACTATGGAGGCGAGCCTGTGGGCACGATGATTGACCAGCCGGCGGTTGTGAGGGCCGCCGGCGAGGCCGAAATCAAGGCTGATGCCGAACTTTGTTGGAGCGTCCTTACCGACGTCAACTCCTGGGCCTCCTGGAACCGTGACGTGAAGTCGGCCTCACTGGAGGGCCCTGTCATGAAGGGCACGACCTTCCGCTGGAAAGTCTCCGGGGGAAGGATAACCTCGACTTTCATCGAGGTGGTCCCGCCGCGGCTGGTGGCGTGGACAGGACACCTGTCTCCGCTCGGCATCCGCGCGGTCCACGTCTGGAGCCTCAGCCCACAAGACGGCTCGACGCTCGTCCGCTCGGAGGAGAGCTGGTCGGGGCTGGTCCCGAGGCTCGCCCGGGGCTTCTCCGCGCGGCTGCTCAAGTCCGCAATCGATAAGGGCCTCGAAAGCCTCAAGCGCGAGTGCGAGCGGCGCGCCGCGTCCCCGAGCCAGTAGCCGGTCGCGGCCTAGCGCCCGGCCCTGGGATGGGAGGCGAAGAACTCCCAGATGAGCGACGTGGCATCGATGGACTGCGTGGTGCGCCCGAGCAGGGGCACGCTCGCCGCGCCCGGCCACGTGTGGCCGCCGCCTTCGACCACATAGAGCAGGACGTCCGCGCCGCCATTGCAGCCGCTGAATGACTCGCGGAGTACGTCCGGGGCGACCCTCTCGACGGACGGCGCCGGGGCGCAGCCGTTGTGGGCCGCCCAGTCGGCGGCGTTCTGCCGGACGCTCTGCAAGGCCAGGCCCAGGCGCCCTCCGACGCCGCCCTCGAAGGGGACCAGGGAGTCCTCTGTGCCATGGAAGATTATGGCCGGGACCGGCTGCTTGCCACGGCAGATTGCCCCCGGGAAGGGGGACCCGGCAACCGGGGCGATCGCGGCGATGCGGTCGTTGAGGCGACAGCCGAGGAGGGAGCTCATACCGCCGCCGTTCGAAATGCCCGTGGCGTAGACGCGGCGCTCGTCGATGCACAGCGTTGCGCTGAGGTGGTCGAGGAGGTCGTCCACGAACGCGAAGTCGTCGACGAAGCCTGGCTCGAACATTCCGTAGATGTACCAGCGCCGCGGGCTGCCCGTGCCATCGGGCGCCACCGTGATGAAGCCCGCGCGGTCAGCCATCGCCGTCATGCGCGAGTAGGCCTCCTGCTCCGCGGCGCTCGAGCCGAAGCCGTGGAAGTTCAGGACAACGGGCGCCGGCTTCGAGGGGCTGTAGCTTGCCGGCACATACAGGCGATACGTCCGGGTCACGCCGCCCGACTGCATGCTCCCAAGAGTCAGCCCCGCGCGGAATGGCGAACCGCAGCCGGTCTGGACGGCTGGAGTGGCCGCGGCCGTAGGTTCCACCGCCGCCTCACGATTCGGTCCGCCGTCGCGGCAGCCGAAAAGGAGCGCGCCAAGGGCGAAGATGGCAAGGCCCTGAGAGAAGGCCAACATGCGGCCGCGGGCATGCCGGTTCACGGCGTACAGAATACTCGGAAGGCGCGTTTCCGCACCTCCGGGTTGACAAAGGCGCGAGCCTCACGTAGCATGGGCCAGACTTAGTGTCATAATGACACTAAGTAGCGGCCGGGCGGGTCGCCGGGTGTGAGAAGGCGAAGGTAGATGACAACAAGGCTTCTTGGGACAAGCGAAGAAGCGCTCGAGGTGCTGCCGCTCGCCGGTATCGCCTGCGAGACGAACACCGGCACGAGGACGCTCCCGCTCTCGCAGGAGCCCTCCTTCGCCTACTGGCAGCAGGACATCCCCCGCGAGTACTGGGACCTCACGTCGGAAGTGCTGGTAGAGCGCGTCGCGGCGGCGCGCAAGAAGCTCGGCGAGAAGCTCATCGTCCTCGGTCACCACTACCAGCGCGAGGACATCATCCAGTTCGCCGACTTCCGGGGCGACTCCTTCAAGCTGGCGCAGTGGGCGGCAGGGCATCCGGAGGCCGATTACATCGTGTTCTGCGGCGTCCACTTCATGGCGGAGGCCGCCGACATCCTGAGCGCGCCACACCAGACGGTCGTCCTGCCGAACATGGCAGCCGGCTGCTCGATGGCCGACATGGCCGACCCGGAGGACGTGTACGCCTGCTGGGAAGAGCTGGAGGAGGCGGGCATCGCGGACAAAGTCGTGCCCGTGACGTACATGAACTCGGCGGCTTCGCTGAAGGCCTTCTGTGGCAGACACGGGGGCATCGTCTGTACCTCCAGCAACGCGACCGCAGTCCTGCAGTGGGCGTTCGAGCGGGGCGAAAAGGTGCTCTTCTTCCCGGACCAGCACCTGGGCCGCAACACCGGCGTCAAGATGGGCGTGCCGCTCGACCAGATGCCGCTCTGGAACTACAACAAGCCCTACGGCAGCCTCGGGGGCATGCCGAGGGAGGTGCTCGAGCGCTCGCGCATCATCCTCTGGCAAGGCCACTGCTCGGTGCACCAGCGCTTCACGGTCTCCCAGATCGAGGCGGCGCGGGCCAGGTTCCCCAACGTGCACGTCGTCGTGCACCCGGAGTGCCGGCTGGAGGTCGTCCAGGCGGCCGACTCGAATGGCTCGACCGAGTTCATCGCGAGGACAGTGCGCGAGGGCGCGCCGGGCTCGGTGTTCGCGGTTGGGACCGAGATCAACCTGGTCAGCCGTCTCGCGCACGAGAACCCGGACAAGACGGTGTTCTGTCTGGACCCGGTCGTCTGCCCCTGCTCGACGATGTATCGAATCCACCCGGCATACCTGGCCTGGACAGTCGAGGAGCTGGCGACGGGCCGTGTGGTGAACCAGGTGAAGGTGGACGAAGAGACGGCGCACTACGCGAAGATCGCGCTGGACCGCATGCTCGCGGTCACCTAACCTCGCGAGGCCACAAGGGCCTTGGCCCCGAGCGACCGGCTCGAGGCGCGCCGGCCCTCCAGCCGATCGGCGGGAGAGGCCGCGAGGAACGCAGTCGTTGCCGCGAGGGCGGTGCCCCTACTGCCATCGTTCCGCCAATCGGTCCACTCTTCCGGTAGTGAAGGGGTAGCTTGCCCGACTTCGCGCAGCGCCGGGAAGCGCCTGCTGCGTGCCTCTCGGGTAAAGCGCTTCGCGAGCGTCGTCCAGTAAGCTTCGGAATCTGGTCTGGCGGGGCCGGCGTCGTTACAGTTAGCCCTGGCCACCCGACTCTCGAACTCAAGGAGCCTCAGAGATGCCACTCGAACACCTGAACCCTCCCGGCCTCAGCAGCCCCACCGGCTACACGCATGTTGTGGCCGCCACCGGCGGGCGCAACATTTACATCTCGGGCCAGGTCGCGCTCAACGAGCGCGGCGAGGTGGTGGGCGAAGGCGACCTCGAGGCGCAGCTGCGGCAGGTCTACGAGAACCTGAAGACCGCGCTGGCCGCGGCCGGCGCGACGTTCGCCGACGTCGTCAAGCAGACGACGTATGTCGTGAACTTCGACGCCGCGCGCGACCGGCCGGTAATCGGCCGCGTGCGTTCACAGTACCTGTCGGCGGCAAACCCACCTGCGAGCACGCTGGTCGGCGTGCAGGCGCTGGCCAATCCGGCCCTGCTCGTCGAGGTCGAGGCGGTCGCGGTCCTTGAGTGAGCCTCAGGCCGCCAACATGGGGCAGGCGGCGCCGGTCATACGGACTCCCCCTGCCGGGCTTGGCGAGATAGGTTGGCAGAGCAGTGACCGGAGCAAGCCCGTAAGGCCGGCAGCCGTTACGATATTCCCGCCATGCCGAAGCGGCCTCTTGCCGTGCTCGCCTTCTCCGGAGGCCTCGACACCACGGTGATCCTCCACTGGATGCGCCAGAAGGGGTGGGACGTCGCGACCTACACGGCGAACCTCGGGCAGCCCGACGCCGACCTCGAGGCCGCGGCCGAAAAGGCGCGCTCGCTCGGCGCGGTGGACACGTTCGTCGAGGACCTGCGTTCGGAGCTCCTGGACGAGTTCTTCTTGCCGGTGCTGCAGATGCACGCCCGGTACGAGGGCCGTTACCTGCTCGGCACGTCCATCGCCCGGATACCGACGGCGCGCGCCCAGATGCGCTACGCGAAGCGGATCGGGGGGAATGTGCTCGTACACGGCTCGACGGGCAAGGGCAACGACCAGGTGCGCTTCGAGACCATCTACCGCGTGCTGCAGGAGGACCCGGCGTATAGCCTCGAGGACTTCGCCATCTACGCCCCGTGGAAGGAGGAGGACTTCCTCGCGCGCTTCGGAGACGGCGGCCGCAAGGTCATGACGGCCTACTCTCAGGAGCACGGCATTCCCCTGCCAAGCGGCGGCACGGACGAGGGGCCGCCGTACTCCCAGGACGCGAACGCACTTCACATAAGCAGCGAGGGCAAGGCGCTCGAGGACCCGGCGGACGACCACCGCGAGGTGCTCTTCACCTACCTCGCCCGCTGGGACCGCACGCCAGACCGGCCGGAGCGCGTGCGCATCCACTTCGTCAAGGGCAAGCCGGTAAAGGTCGAGCTCCTCACGGAGGAGCGTGAGGCGGCCGGAAAGGGCGTCGAGGTCAGCGCATCCGACTCGATCCTCCCGATAGTCGAGTTTCTGAACCAGGTCGGCGGACGGCACGGCGTTGGTCTGCTGGACATGGTCGAGTCCCGCTACGTCGGGCTCAAGTCGCGCGGGGTGTACGAGGCGCCGGCGCACGCGGTGCTCCTGGCCGCGCACGAAGACCTGGAGTCGCTCGTGCACGACCACCGCCTCCTGCACGACAAGGCGAAGCGCAGCTTCGACGTCGCCGAGGCGGTGTACCAGGGGAAGTGGTTCACGCAGGAGATGGAGAGCTGGCTCGCGGCCAACGCGGTCGAGCAGCAGCGGGTCTCCGGATGGAGCGAGGTGCGCCTCTTCAAAGGCGGGATCCTGCCGGTCGCGCGCTACAGCCCCCACAGCCTCTACAGCGAGGCGCTGGTCTCCTTCGACACGGAGTCTCGCGAGTACGACCCTCGCAAGGCCCGCGGCTTCATCGACATCCAGGCGACTGAGCAGCAGGCGCAGATGCGCCAGAAGCGCACGCTGCAATAAGAGCGTCCGGCGGCCGGGCTTGCACGTCTATGCTCAGGGCACGGCCTCTCCTAACATGACGGCGTGAACCCACGGCGAAAAGATGGCAGCGCGCGCCCGGCCCGGGAGCAGGGCCGTGCCTGAACGCGGCGCCCCGCGGCGGACCGGTGCTGGCGCGAAGCTCTGGGCTGGCCGCTTCCTGGAGCCTACGAACCCTCTCGTCGACGCCTACACCTCGTCGCTGGACGTCGACCGGCGCATGGCCGCGGAGGACGTGCGCGGCTCGATAGCGCACGCGCGCATGCTGGCGAAGCAGGGCATCATCCCGAACGAGGACGCCGAAAAGATCATCGAGGGCCTCACGCAGGTCGCGCGCGAAATCGAGACGGGGACGTTCGAGATGGACGAGAGGCTCGAAGACGTCCACATGAACGTCGAGGCGCGGCTCGCGCAGCTCATCGGCCCCGAAGCGGCCGGCCGCCTCCACACGGCCAGGTCACGCAACGACCAGGTGGTGACTGACCTTCGCCTCTGGCTCAAGACGGCGATCGCCGAGACGATCGCGGCCCTGCACGACCTCGAGCGCGCGCTCGTTGAGGTCGCGACCGAGAACAGGCGGGTGGTGATGCCCGGCTACACGCATTTGCAGCGCGCGCAACCGGTCCTGCTCGCGCACCACCTGCTGGCCTACTTCGAGATGTTCGAGCGCGACATCGGCCGCTTCGCGGACTGCTACGCGCGGACGGACGTGATGGGACTGGGCTCGGGCGCGCTGGCGGGCGTGCCTTACCCCATCGACCGGGAGATGGTTGCCCAGGAGCTCGAGTTCTCGGCCCTGTCAGCTAACAGCATCGACGCCGTCTCGGACCGCGACTTCGTCGCGGAGTACCTCGCGGCGGCGGCCATCGCGATGATGCACCTGTCCCGCCTGGCGGAAGAAGTAGTGCTCTGGTCGACCACCGAGTTCGGCTACGTGGAGCTGCCCGACGCGTTCTCGACGGGCTCGAGCATCATGCCGCAGAAGAAGAACCCGGACGTCGCCGAGCTCGCCCGGGGCAAGACCGGGCGTGTCTACGGCGCGCTGGTCTCCTTGCTCACGACCATGAAGGGGCTGCCGCTGGCTTATAACCGCGACATGCAAGAAGACAAGGCGCCGCTGTTCGAGGCTTACGACACGCTGACATCGAGCCTCGAAGTGATGTCGGAGCTGATGGTGAATCTGCGCTTCCGGCCGCTGAGGATGCGCCGCGGGTCCGAAGGCTACCTGCTGGCGACCGACATCGCGGATTATCTGACCCGGAAGGGCATGCCCTTCCGCGAGGCCCACAACATCGTTGGCCGGCTGGTGGCGTACGCGGAGGATGAAGGGCGGGACCTCAGCCGGATCAGCCTCGAGGAGTACCGGCGCTTCTCGCCGCTCTTCGAAGCGGACGTGCTGGAGATCGACGTCTGGACATCGGTTCGCTCGCGGGACGTCATCGGCGGCACGGCGCCGCGCCGCGTGTCGGCCGCCCTGCGCCGGGCGCGGGCGATCCTCCGGCGGCGCGAGGAGGCCTAGGGTGGTCAAGGTCGCGCCGTCCATCCTTACAGCGGACGTCGGGCGCCTGGCGGACCAGGTGAAGGAGGCCGTAGCCGCCGGGGCGGAGGTGATACACCTCGACGTCATGGACGGCCACTTCGTGCCGCCGATCACGCTCGGTCCGCTTTTCGTCGCGGCCGTGCGCAAGGCCGTGAGCGTGCCGCTGGACATCCACCTGATGGTCTCGAGGCCGGAGGAGCAGATCGCGCCCTTCAGAGACGCCGGCGGTGACATTCTGAGCTTTCACTACGAGGCCACGCCTCATCCGCACCGGCTTCTCGGCGAAGTGCGACGCCTCGGCGCCCTGGCCGGCATCTGCCTCAATCCCGGGACGCCCGTCTCGGCGCTGGCCGACGTCCTACCGGAGGCAGACCAGGTCGTCGTCATGACCGTCAACCCGGGTTGGGGTGGGCAGCCTTTCATCGAGGCGTGCCTCGAGAAGGTGAAGTGGCTTGCCGCCGAGCGCGCGCGGCGGTCATGGAACCTCGCGATCGAGGTCGATGGGGGCGTGAATCTGACGACCGCGCCTCGTTGCGTTGCGGCCGGGGCCGACGTCCTGGTCGCGGGCGCCGCCGTCTACAACGACAAGGGCTCCGTCGCGGAGAACATAGGGGCGCTCCTGGCCACGCTCCGCGGCTCGAAGAGCTAGCCGGGGCGCTCGATGTCCCGGGCGCACGCGGGTATGGACTCCCGGCGCCCTGGCGAGGGTCTCGGGGGAAGCGGGCAGCGGGCTAGCGGGTTGCGACCTTGGTTGTGCTGCGGAGGCAGCGCGTGCAGATCTTGAAGCGGCGCGTCTCGCCGTTGAGGGTCAGCTGCTGCACGTGCACGTTCGCCTTGAAGATCCGGTTCGTGCGCGGGGCACGGCGCTCCCACTTGCCTGAGTGCTGGTAGCGTATGTTGCGGCCGAAGGTCGTGCCCTTGCCGCAGACTTCGCACTTCGTCGCCATAACTCATACAACCTAACAGGCGTCCCTCCTTACGGCAACCCGCGTTGGCGGAGCTGAGGCCCCGGCGCCCGTGGAACTCGAGGCCGGACGCGCGATGGTGTCCGCGGCTCTGCCCCCTCGCCTCTCTGTTCTCTGCTCCCGCTCCTCCGGTACGCTTAGGCCAGCAAACTAGGAGGAGCCACGATGGGCAAGCTCGACGGCAAGGTGTGCGTGATAACGGGCGCCAGCAGGGGGATCGGCGCCGAGATAGCGCGGGTGTTCGCGGCCGAGGGCGGCAAGGTGATTGCCGCGGCCCGCACCCTGCACGAGGGTGAGCACCCGCTCGAAGGGTCGCTCGAGACCACTGTGAACAGCATCAAGCAGGCGGG
>DATLYJ010000143.1 GCA_035574915.1 Dehalococcoidia bacterium
GCCGCTGGCGCTTGTGCGAGGGACGCCGATCCCCGACCCTAGACTATTGCCGGGCGTAAAGATGCCCGGGAACGCCGCGAACTACTCGCGGCTCGGAACCACCTAAGACAGAGGTCCCGTATGTCCGTAAAGGTCCGCATACCCACGCCACTGCGCAAGCTAACCAACGAGCTCGACATCGTCATGACCGATGGCGGCACTCTTGGCGCCGCCATCGACGGCCTCGAATCCGAGTACCCCGGACTCAAGGAGCGCATCTGCGATGAGCAAGGCGAGATCCGCCGCTTCGTGAACATCTACATCAACGGCGAAGACGTGCGCTTCCTCAGCGGCCTGCAGACCTCCCTGAAGCCCGGCGACGAAGTCTCGATCGTGCCTGCCGTGGCTGGAGGCTAGGAGGCCTGGCCCTCCTCTCGTCCCGGGCGGGACTCCTCACGTAGCCGCCGCAGCAGCGCATCAACCTCCCGGGAAGAGCGCGCTTCGATCACCTCGGCCTGGTGTGGGATTTCCGACAGCGCCGCGCGGATACGCTCCTGGGAAGGCCGGTGCTGCCTGATGCCCCATAGGAGTAGCGAGTCCTTGTCGAAGAGCAGGAGCCTGGCCGTTTCACGGTTCCCGTTCCAGAGCTCCTCGCGCGTCAGGAAGCGGCGGAGAGTCCGCGTCAGCATCCTCCAGTAGGAGACGCGCCAGGGCAAGCGCAGCCAGATCACCGTATCCGCACGCGGCAGCAGGACGGGACGCGCGACGCCATAGTTGCCGTCCGCGACCCAGCCCTGGTGGCTCGCCGCCACGGCCGCCTCGATCCTGGACACGAATTCGTCCGGAGTCGCCGGCGTCCAGTTCGGGCCGTGATAGAGCGCGTCCAGCTCGATGTGCCGCAGCCCCAGCTCGGCCGCGAGCCGCCGCCCGAGCGTCGTCTTGCCTGATCCCGTCGCGCCGTAAACGACGATGCGCCGCCGTGCAGTCACTCTCCGATTCTGCACGACGGCGCGAACGGTCGGAAGCCGCGTCTCCGCGGACCTCGGGCGGCGGCTAAGACGGAAGCTGATTACACCAGTTCGACGGTAGCGCCCGCCTCGACCAGCTTGGCCCTGATCGCCTCGGCCTCGGCCTTGTCGACGCCTTCCTTGACGTTCGTCGGCGCCGACTCGACAAGGTCCTTCGCCTCCTTCAGGCCGAGGGTGGTGACTTCGCGCACGGCCTTGATCACGTTGATCTTGTTGGCGCCGAAGTCCTTGAGGACGACAGTGAACTCCGTCTTCTCCTCGTCGGCGGCCGCGGGAGCCGCTGCGCCGCCGCCGGCGGCGGGCGCCCCGGCAGCGGCGACTGCCATCGGCGCTACAGCCGTCACGCCGAACTTCTCCTTGATCTGGTCGTTCAGCTCCTTGAGCTCGAGGATGGTCATGCCCTCGATGAGCTCCAGGACCTGCTCTGCCTTCGTTGCCATTTCCTTACTCCTCCCGTTTCCGGTTCTACGTACGTTTCGACGGCGGCGCTCAGGCGGCGCCTTCCAGCTGCTGCGCCCTGGCGTCCAACAGGCCGGCGAACTCCTGGACGGTCGCCTGCAGCAGGTATACCAGCGTCGTGATTGGCGACTGCAGGGCGCCGGCCACCTCCGCGATCAGCGTCTCCCTGGACGGCAGCGTCGCCAGCTCGGAGAGCCGAGCGCCCGGGTAGATCGTCCCGTCCAGGTACGCCTTGCGCGGCGCGAACGTATTGCGCGACGTGCGCTGGTACTCGACCACGGTCTTGATCGGCGCTATCGGGTCGTCGAAGCCTACGACGATGGCCGTTGGGCCTTCGCAGAGCTCGGCCATCTCCGCCTTGCCGGCGGCCTCGGCGGCGCGGGCGAAGAGGGTGTTCTTCACCACGTGCATCTCGATTCCCTGCTCGCGCAACTGTTTGCGCAGGGCCGTGATTTCGCTGACCTTGAGCCCGCGATAGTCGGAGCCGATCACCACCCTGCTGCGCCTGATGAGGTCCGTCAGTTCGGCGACGGTCTCGATCTTCTTCTGTGTGGGCAAGCCATCACCCCCTTCGCCGCCGCCCTCTGCGGCGCAACGAAAATGCCCTCGCCGGCGAGACGAGGGCACCAGGACGCAGAGTGCTGCGCTTGCGCTTCGCCTCGGCAGGCCCGGCTCGGCTTAGTCCTTCCCTCGAAGGAACCTGCTGTCTCAGGCTATGGCCCGGGGGCGCATGGCCACCGGGATTTTCATCAGCTTACACCCTAGCTCGTCGTCAGGGCCAGCGTCGGCCCGAGTTCGAGCTTGACGCCGGGTCCCATCGTTGTGGTGAGGGACGCCGAGCGGATGTACTGGCCCTTGGCGCCGGCGGGCTTCGCCTTCACGATTGCATCGACCACCGAGGCCATGTTCTCGAGCAGCGCTTTGTCGTCGAAACTGGCCTTGCCGATTGGCACGTGCACCAGCGCTGTCCGGTCGAGGCGGAACTCGACGCGTCCCTGACGGGCGTCGCGCACTGCCTTCGGGATGTCCTGCGGCTCGACGACGGTCCCTGACCGCGGGTTCGGCATCAGGCCGCGCGGGCCAAGGACGCGGCCGAGGCGCCCAACTTTGCCCATGATGTCGCGCGAGGCGAGGGCGACGTCGAAGTCGGTCCAGCCACCCTCGACGCGGCGGATCAGCTCGTCGCCGCCGTAGTAATCGGCGCCCGCCTCCTGGGCGAAGCGGGCCGCCTCGCCTTCGGCGAACACCAGGACCCGGACCGTCTTGCCCAGGCCGTGCGGCAGAATCGTCGTGCCGCGGAGTTGCTGGTCCGCGTGGCGAGGGTCGAGCCCTGTGCGCAGGTGCAGCTCCACTGTCTCGTCAAACTTGGCGGTCGCGGTGCGCTTCGCCAGGGCGATGGCCTCTTCCGGTGCGTACGCCCTCCTGCGGTCGACGAGCTTCTGAGCTTCGAGGTATCTCTTGCCGCGCTTCATGACACCACCTCGATGCCCATGCTGCGGGCGCTGCCCTCGATCATGCGCTCGGCCGCCTCGATGTCGTAAGCGTTGAGGTCGCGCATCTTGGCCTGCGCGATCTGGCGTAGCTGCTCGCGCGTGATGCGGCCCACCTTCTCGCGCTTCTGCGCCCGGCTGCCCTTCTCGATGCCGGCGGCGCTGCGCAGGAGGTCGCTCGCCGGCGGCGTCTTGAGGACGAAGGTAAAGGAGCGGTCTTCGAAGATAGTGACCTCCGCCGGCACGATTTGCCCGGCCATGGAGGCGGTCTTCTCGTTGTACTCCTTGACGAACGCCATGATGTTGATGGCGTGCTGGCCAAGGGCCGGGCCCACAGGCGGCGCCGGCGTGGCCTTTCCGGCCTGGAGCTGGATCCGGACTACTGCTCTGACTTTCTTAGCCAACTGTCACTCCTCTGGGTACTAGCGGACGGGTCTGGACCGTCCTCCCCTCGCGGCCTTCGCCGCCGTCCTTGCCATGGTCTCCGGCTCCTGTCAGCGAATGCCCGGCCTGCCGCCTATAGCTTCTCCACCTGCAGGAAGTCCAGCTCGACCGGCGTTTCGCGGCCGAAGAAGGACACCATGACTCTGACCTTGCCCTTCTCCAGGTTGATCTCGTCGACCACGCCGACGAAGTCAACGAAGGGGCCGTCCACGATGCGCACGCTCTGCCCCACGGCAAACCCGACGCGCACCCGCGGCTCTTCCGCCTTCATCTGGCGCAGAATGCGGCGCACCTCTGACTCGTCCAGGGGCACCGGCCGCGTGCCGGAGCCGACGAAGCCCGTCACACCCGGCGTATTCCGCACGACGAACCAGGCGCGGCTTGACTCAGGGTCGTTCTCGTTCAGGGTGTTCATCTGGACGAGGACGTAGCCGGGGAAGATCTTGCGGGACACCGTGCGCCGCACGCCTCCGTGCACTTCGATCTCGTCCACCGTGGGCACGACCACGCGGTGGATCAGGTCGGAAGCGTCCATGGACTCGATGCGGTGCTCGAGGTTTGCCTTCACCTTGTTCTCGTAGCCGGAGTAAGTGTGGACTACGTACCAGGAGCGTCCCTCCTGGAAGTAGTCCTCCTCGGTCATCGGCTCCTCAGGCTCTCGCTGCCCAGCCAATGCCTCCTGTTCTTCCTTCGCCTCGCGTGCTGCTGCTCTTCGTGACGTCATGGTTCTACTGCAGAAGGAGCCGGTCGATGAGCCAGTTGAAAAAGATGTCAATCACGCCCAGCGCGATGCCGACCGAGATTGCCACGATGATCACGACCTGCGTGAGATAGCGCGTCTCGGCCCAGGTAGGCCATGTTACCTTCCTGAGCTCCGCATAGATGTCCTCGACGAACGACGGCACGCGCAGGCCGCGGCG
>DATLYJ010000144.1 GCA_035574915.1 Dehalococcoidia bacterium
GCGACGACCAGTCGGCGCGAGTGCAGGGTCCGGAAAGACAGGCCGAAACCAGGCTCGAGCCCGCCAGCCAACGCTCGAGATACGCTGCGCCACCCGGCTGTGGTTGCCGTACCACGCAGACCAGCCTATCCTGCGGCCGAACTCTAGTTAGCATGCACAGGTTGGGTCGGAGGAACAGCTCGGGATCTGGTGAACTTCAGGAGGCCTGCTGATGGGAAGTGCAACGATTCAAGGTCAGCTCTGGGGGGCGCGTGCTCAGGACTGGGCCACCTACGTGGAGCAGGTGTGCTTGCCGCTTTTCGGTGCGGCCCTTGATGCCGCCCGCGTGACCTCTGGCACGCGCCTGCTTGATGCCGGCTGCGGCGCAGGACTCCTCGCGCTGCTGGCTCACCTCCGCGGTGCGCAGGTGACCGCCCTCGACGCCTCGCCGGGGTTGCTGGCCATAGCTCGGCAACGTGTGCCCGCTGCCGATGTGCGGGAAGGTGATCTGGAGGACCTGCCCTTCGCCGACGCCAGCTTCGACGCGGTCACGGCGGTGAACAGCGTCTTCTATGCCGAAGACATGACTGCTGCCATGCGTGAGCTCGTCCGCGTCGTGCGGCCCGGCGGGCGGGTCGTCGTGACCGCTTGGGGACCGCCGCAACGGTGCGAGTTTCTGACTGCCGTGATGCCAGCGCTCGGGCCGTTGATGCCACCCCCGCCGCCGGGCGCACCACCTCCGCACCCGGGTGCCCTGTCCGAGCCTGGAGCGTTGGCGGCTCTCCTAGAGGGTGCTGGCTTGCACGTTGTTGAGGAAGGGGAGGTCGCCTGTCCCTTTGTATTTACCAGCACTGAAGCATCGTGGCGCGGGAATGCGAGCGCGGGCGTGAACCAGGCGGCCATCGCGCACAGTGGGGAAGAGGCAGTGCGGACTGTCTACGCAAACGCCGACCGAGCCCACATGCGCCCCGACGGGAGTATCCGCTACGAAAATGTCTTCCTTTGGGTGGCGGGCGAACGGCCGTAGCGACGGAAGAACGAGCCTTCGGTGATGCCGAAACTACGGTTTGAGGAAGTCACGCCGGATCGCTGGACGGACTTCGAAGCACTCTTCGAAAGCAGGGGCGGCCCGAAGAACTGCTGGTGCATGGTATGGCGGACATTGCCTAGCAAAGATCGCAGGAACAAAGGCGCGAAGAAGCAGGCGATGAAAAGACTCATCCTCGGTGGAGAACCGGTCGGCCTGCTCGGCTACCGGGGGACCAAACCGGTTGCTTGGTGCTCCGTCGCGCCGCGCGAGACGTTTCGCGATTTGGGTGGTCCCGGCGACGAGGCCGCCGTCGTGTGGTCCTTGGTGTGCATGTTCGTGAGGCCCGAGCTTCGCGGTCAGGGCATTGGCAAGGAGCTGATTCGCGAAGCCATCACACACGCCCGTCGTTACGGTGCTGATTTCCTGGAAGCCTATCCGGTTGATCCAGAATCACCCAGCTATCGCTTCATGGGCTTCGTACCAGCGTTCAACGAACTTGGCTTCCAAGAGGTGGCGAGGGCCGGCGAACGCCGGCACGTGATGCGCCTGGACCTGCGGGTCCTGCATTGACCGTCTGACAAGCGGTTGCAGCGGGCGGCGCTGCGCGCCGCCGCTGAACCAGAGCGTTCGGCGTCGAAGAAGAGAGGGAGACAATGGTTCGAGGAGTTCGGTTTCGCGTGGATGACTCTGGCCGCAAGACCGCCGTCCAGATCGACCTGAAGACGCAGGCGCGCCTGTGGGAAGATTTCTACGACCGCGCCCTGGCCGAGCAGCGCGCCTCTGAGCCACGCGAACCGCTGGAGGTCGTCAAGCGGCGTGTGCTCCGGCGCCGGCGACGGCGTGGCTGAGTACAGGGTTGTCTTTACCCGCTCGGCCCGGCGAGAACTCGAAGGGCTGGAGGTCGCCGTGGTGCGGCGGATCATTCAGCGTGTCGAGGCCCTTGCGGACGATCCAAGGCCGCGCGGATGTGTCAAGCTGCAGGGAGCTGCCGATCTGTGTGGAGAATTCGGATCGGCGACTACCGCGCCGTGTACGCCATCGAGGACAGTGCGCGCTGTCGACATTCGCATCGTCCGACACCGGCGCGACGCCTATAGATAGGGCCCGGCCTCACGCCGAACATCACGTTCGACCGGGCCGCTGGCTCGCATTCGCTCGCCGCGGCCGGTCAACGTGGCGTTAGTGCTCAGGATCTCGACCGGAGGTAACCATGGACCTCAAAGACTTCGTCGCCGACACGCTCGTCGAGATTCCGCAAGGGGTGCAGCTCGCTATAAAGAAGACAAACCCGTATGGGGTACGGCTAAGCACGTCGGTGGCCCGCATATAAAAGAGGTTCGATTCGATATTGCTGTGACCGTCAGTGATAAGTCTTCTGGAAATCTGGAGGGCGGGATAAAGGTCGTGGGCATCAGCCTCGGCAAAGAGTCAGCCAAGAGCGAGGAGAGTATCCATGTTAGCCGCATTCAATTCTCATTCCCTATTGTTCCGCCGGTGACCGAGGTGCACGCTGAGCACTAACATGGCGTTGGTGCGGACGCGCCGCGGGGCGCCGTGCCTATTCAGGCGTTCTGCTGCGGCGCGTCGCACAACTCCACGTTAGCCTGCCTTCCGCATCGTGACGGGGAACAGCAATGGAAGTCTTGCTTCCTCACATATCAAAGTGGTTTCTGGACAAGCAAGAGCATTTCTCGGCTTTTGCACACGCAGATAGCCGCATTGAAAGGTGGTTTAAAGCCGAGATGCTCGTCTTGTTCAACCACCTTGCAGCAAGCCGAGTGATTGAAAGTTTGATCGTGAAGCCCATGTTCCATCACCACGAGATGGCAAGCGCCCTTCCAGCCGTTGCACCGGGCGTCGGCCACCACCAGGTTGTCGAGGCCGCTGTCCGGGTGGCGCGCCCACGGCACGAAGTGATCGACCACGCCCTGCCCGGGCTCGCCGATCCGCCCGCCGCAGTAGAAGCAGCGCCGCTCCTGGAGCTCCCAGAGGGGCGCCCGGACGGGCGCCGTGTCCACCCGGTCCCGGCCGAACAGGAACGCCTCGAGCTGGGCCTCCGGCAGCCGGTTGAGCGTGGCCACCATCGCCGCCCAGCGCCGGTGGATCAGCGGCCGGAGCAGCCCGTGGAGGTCGCGCAGGAAGCCGCCGACGCCCGGCTTGAGCAGGATCCGGTTGTCGAAGCCCGCCCGCCCGGCCCAGTACTCCTGCAGCACGCGCCGCCGGATGCCCTCGTCCCAGTGGATGGAGTAGATGAACTCGTCGGTGACGCGGCCGATCCGCTGCAGGCGCGGCAGCGGCATCTGGACGAGCTTCCACTCCACCTCGCGGAGCAGCCGCTCGAACTCGCGGGGCGTGCGCTGCTCGGCCTGCCAGACGGCCGCGGCCTCCGGCGCCGCCCGCCGGCGGAAGGCGGCGATGGCCGCGACGATCTCCGCCTGGCCTCCGACGTTCTGCTGCAAGACCTCGCCGGCGCGCGCCCCCGGGTAGGGCTCGGTATGCGGCCAGTAGAGCTCGACCACCCGGCGGGCGAGCTCGCGCGTCGTCACCGTCGAGGGTGGTAGGCCCGAGCGGTCGGCACGCTCCAGGCAGAGGTCCATCAGGGCCAGCAGCACGGCGTACTTGTAGGTGGCGGTGTAGCGACCCTCCTCGAGGAGCTCGAGGACTTTCTCGGCGAAGGCGACGACGTCCGGGCGCTCGCTCACGTCGCCTCCCAGTAGCGCGCCCGCTCGGGGATGATCCACCGGATCCCGCCCCGCGGGTCGGCCACGTCGCCGCCGTAGCGCGGGATGACGTGGAGGTGGGCGTGGGCGACCGTCTGGCCGCCGGCCGGGCCGACGTTGACGCCCAGGTTGTAGCCGTCGGGCGCCCGCTCGGCGCGCAGGCGCGCGGCCACCTCCACGGCCAGCGCCAGCACCGCCTGTCGCTCCTCCCCGCTCAGCGCCAGGAAGTCCGGCTCGTGGCGGCGGGGAACGACCAGCGTGTGGCCGGGGGTCAGCGGGAACGCGTCGGGGAACGCGACCGCCAGCGCGTTGTCGGCGGTGACGTCGCCGGCGGCGATCCGCGCGCAGAAGGGACAGGCCATGCGCCGCGGGATTCTCGCGGGCCGTCGGCGGAGATGTCAACGCCCACGGGGTGTCGCTGGCAGCCGGCGCCGTCCACCCGGGCGCCTTACCCCAGCGCCCGGGCGAGGTCCTCGATCAGGTCGTCCGGGTGCTCCAGCCCGATGCTGAGCCGCAGGAGACCGGGTGGGGTGCGGGTGCCCGGCCCCTCGATCGAGGCGCGGTGCTCGATGAAGCTCTCCACCCCGCCGTAGCTCGTGGCCCGGGTGAAGAGCCGCACGCGAGCCGCCACCCCCCTCGCCGCCTCGGCCCCGCCGTGGACCTCGAACGACAGCACGCCGCCGAAGCCCTCGCGCATCTGCCGCACGGCCACCGCGTGGTCCGGATGCTGCGGCAGGCCCGGGTAATGGACGGCGCCGACGCGCGGGTGGGCGGCCAGGAACTCGGCCACCCGCTGCGCGCTGGCGGACTGGGCGCGCACCCGGTAGGGCAGGGTGCGGATGGAGCGGAGCAGGAGCCAGCAGTCGAAGGGC
>DATLYJ010000145.1 GCA_035574915.1 Dehalococcoidia bacterium
GCCGCCTTCCCAGATCGGCCGCCCCGAGCGGAGGAAGCCGATATCGACCACGATGTGCGTGACGCTGAGGTCGCTCCTCTTGAGCACCACCCGGTGCAGCTCACCGAGCTTGTGGCCGTCGCTGCTGTAGACGTCGGCGCCGGCGCGGAGGTCGGTCGGGAAAGGCATGGGCCAACGGTAGCGCATGCGCGTGGCCGCGAACAGTGCGCGCCGTCACGTCCGCGCCCGGACGCCACCTGCCGCTGAGTCCGGCCCGCTGCGGCGATGCCTCGCCGGCGGCTTCGGCGTCCGGGCCGCTACTCTCCGGCTCGCGCCCGGGGCCGCTGGCTGAGTAGCACGAATGATCGTATAGTTGGGGTGCCCCGTCGCCTCCCATCCCGCCGCGCGCCAGCTCCCGGCGGGCGAGGACGCCGCCGGAGCGGAGCCTTCCATTGCCGGAGATCCTCTATCGCAAGTGGCGGCCGCGCAGCTTCTCCGAGCTTGCAGGCCAGGACCACGTTGCCACCACCCTGCGCAATGCCCTGCGCAGCGGCAAGGCCGCGCACGCCTACCTCTTCGCCGGCCCCCGCGGCACGGGCAAGACGACGACCGGCCGCGTGCTGGCGAAGGCCCTCAACTGCACGGATCTCCAGGACGGCGAGCCGTGCAACCAGTGTGAGTCCTGCCAGTCCTACAACGCCGGCCGCGCCATGGACCTGATCGAGATGGACGCGGCCAGCAATCGCGGCATCGAGGAGATCCGCAACCTTCGTGACAAGGTCGCTTTCTCCCCGGGCGCGGGCGAAAAGAAGGTGTACCTCATCGATGAGGTCCACATGCTGACGGAGGCAGCGTTCAACGCGCTCCTGAAGACGCTGGAGGAGCCGCCTCCGCACGTCGTCTTCATCCTCGCCACCACGGAGACTCACAAGGTGCCGGCGACCATCGTCTCGCGCTGCCAGCGCTTCGACTTCCGGCGCATCTCCCTCGCGGCGACGGTGCGCCGCCTGGAGCAGATCTGCGAGGGCGAGGGCATTGCCTGCGAGCAGGCTGCCCTGGAGATGATCGCCCGCCAGGCGACAGGCAGCCTTCGCGACGCGGTCAACCTTCTGGACCAGTTGACGACCTCGTATGGCCGCGAGCTTACGGTCGACCTCGTGCGGGCGGGCCTCGGGCTCATCGACGACCCGCGGGCCGCGGAGCTGGCCCGCGCCGCGATCAGGGGCGACCTCGGCCACGGGCTCGAGGTTATCGCCTCGGTCCGGGACGACGGCCTGGACCTGCGCCAGTTCCAACGCGAGGTCGTGCGTGAACTGCGAGGGCTCCTTCTCGTCAAGGAAGGCCTGCCGCCCGCCGACGGCGCGACGCCGGAGCAGCTCGAGGAGATGCGGGCCGCGGTCGCGGACGTGCCTGTCGCCGTGCTGCTGGCGGCCCTCAAGGCCTTCGGCGAGGCGGACCTCAAGCCAGACCCCAACTCGACGCTCCCGCTGGATATCGCCCTGTCGGAGTGCATCCTCAGCCGGGGCGCGCGCAATGATGGCGGGGCGGTCGCCCAGTCCGGCCCGGCGCCGGTAGCGGACTCCATGCGGGATGCATCCCCTCCCGCGAGCGGCCGGCCGAGGCCTCCGGCGGCCCCGACGCCGCGGCCTCAGCCCGCGCATAGCCGTGAGGCCGGGGACGCGAGACGGGAGCCGGCGCCTGCGAGCGCGGTACCGGCGACGAACGGCGCGGACGGGACGCCGCTGGAGGCTGCCCGGCAACGGATGCAGCAAATCTACTACGCCGCCAAGGCGCGCGACACGCGCATCGGCGCCTTCGTGAACAGCGCCTGCGATATCATTGAGGCGGATGATCAGATGATCACTCTGGGGTTCCTGCACCTGCCGATACTGAAGATGGTGCAGGAGCCCCAGAACCTCCAGGTGCTCGCCGAAGTGGCGAGCGAAGTCCTGGGGCGGAGCGTCAAGGTAAGGTGTGTGCATGACCCGGGAGTCGAGCCCTGGAACCGCCGGTTCTCGCGCAGCCCGCTCGTGCGGGCGGCCGAGCAGATGGGCGCCCGCGTCGTACCCAGGAGTGAGGAGTAGAAGATGAACCGCGATATCCTGTCGCAGCTCGGCCAGATTCAGGAGCGAATCGCCAAGGCGCAGGAGGAGCTCGAAAGCAGGGTCGCGGAGGGGACGGCCGGCGGCGGCGCCGTGACCATCAAGATCACCGGCGGCATGAAGGTGCAGGAGCTGCACATAGAGCCGGATGTGGTAGACCCCTCCGACGTCTCGATGCTCGAGGACCTGGTGACCGCCGCCGTGAATGAGGCGCTACAGCAGGTCCAGGGCTTCCAGATGGGCCAGATTTCCGGCCTGGCCGGGGGCTTGAACCTCGGCGCGCTGGGCATCCCCGGCCTCGGCGGCGCAGCCGGCGGCGGCGCGCCCGGCGGCCCACCGCCAGCCCTGAACCGCGCGGCAAGGCGGCAGCAGAAGAGGTAACGGTGAACGAACCCTGGCGCCCGGCCGGTGCTGCGGCGCCGGTGGCTAAGCTGATCGAGGAGCTGCACCGCCTGCCTGGCATCGGCCCAAAGGGTGCGCAGCGTCTCGCCTACCACATTCTCAGGGCCAGCCGTGAGGAAGCGCAGGCGCTCGCGGACGCCATTCTCGACGTCAAGGAACGCATCAAGCTGTGCTCCTCCTGCCAGAACACCACCGACACCGACCCTTGTCTGATCTGCGCGGACGAGAGCCGCGACCGCACGATAATCTGCGTCGTCGAGGAGCCGCTGGACATCCTGGCGATCGAGCGCACGCGCAGCCATAGGGGCCTGTACCACGTCCTCCACGGCTCGATCTCGCCGATGGAGGGCGTCGGGCCGGAGCAACTGAAGCTGCGCGAGCTACTCGAACGTCTGCGGGACGGCACGGTGCGAGAGGTGATAGTGGCCACTAACCCGAACCTGGAAGGCGACGCTACGGCGATGTACATCAGCCGCCTCATCGCCCCCGCCGGCGTCCGCGTCACCCGCCTTGCCCGCGGGCTCCCCATCGGCGGCGACCTCGAGTACGCGGACGACCTCACGCTGGCGCGGGCCCTGGAGAACCGGCAGGAGCTCTAGTGATGGTCAGGACGGAGGCCGTCCGCGTCCGGCCGGCCGGGATGGAGTGGCTCGACCAGAATCGGCGGCGGCCTGGGCGCGACCACTTCGGCGCAGGACCCGCACTCCGTGGCCCAGAGGTCCTCGCGATCGGGGCCCTCAGACGCTACAGCTGACCGATGCCCAGACCACGGGTCTACAAGACCGAGGCCATAGTCCTGCGCCAGCGCAAGCTGGGCGAGGCAGACAAGATCGTGACGCTGTTCTCGCCGAACAAGGGCAAGCTGGACGCCGTGGCCAAGGGCGTGCGGCGGACAAGGAGCCGGCTAGCCGGCCACCTGGAACCGCTGACTCACGGCTCGTACCTTCTCGCCGAGGGGCGCGACCTCGACATCGTCACGCAGGCCGAGACGCTGGACGCGCACCCCGGGTTGCGCCTGGACCTCGAGCGCATGAGCCGCGGCCTCTACTGCGCCGAACTGGTCGACCGCCTGCTGCCGGAGCGCTCGGAGGCGTGGCCGGTCTTTCGCCTTCTTCGCGAGAGCCTGGCCCGCATCGAGCAGGCGGAGTCCGCCGACCTCGCCGTCCGCTTCTTCGAGACGCGGCTCCTGGACGAGCTGGGGTACCGGCCGCGTCTGGACGTGTGCGCGGTCTGCGACCGCCGCCTCGAGCCGGTGACGAACTACTGGAGCGCGGCCGCTGGCGGCGTCGTCGGGCCGGAGTGCACGCAGGACCTGGTCCAGCTGCAGCCGCTCAGCCTCAGCGGCCTCAAAGTTCTCCGCCTGCTGGCGCGCTCGTCCTACGCTGACGCCGCCCGGCTACGCATTACCGGCGAGCTAGCGCTGGAGCTGGAGGAGTGCCTCGGAGGCCACATCCGCTACGTACTCGAGCGCGAAGTGCGCAGCGCGCGGTTCGTGGAGGCGTTGAGGCGCCTCCGGCGCCAGACGGAATCGGTCCAGGCTGTGCGTGACGTATAATTCCGTAGACCCGAGGTCACTGAGGTGGGGAGGCGAAATGCCGCTATACGAGTACTACTGCAGCCACTGTGATGGTGTGTTCGAGCAGCTTCGGTCGATGCGGGAGGCGTCGGAGGACTATCCCTGCCCTGTCTGCGACCGCGACTCGAAGCGCATCATGCCGACCTCGTTTTCTGCCTTCACCTTCCGTGACGGCTACCCCAGGCGCATACCGGACAAGGGCACGTACTGGCACTTCGACAAGGAAGTGAAGACGATGAACACGGGCGGAGTGCCGGCGAACGAGCACCCGGAGCTCTACAAGCCGGAGCCCAAGCCAGTGCCGTCCAAGGGTGAGCGCGAAGACATGGCCGAGATCGAGCGCATCAAGGAGCGCAACCTCCAGCGCATCCGCAAGGAGTCGGACATCGGCCCGGCCCTTGGCCCGGACGGCAAGCCGGTCGTCCCTCTGAACCTGTAACAGGAAACCACAGCCCAGGATGCAAGAGAAGCCGGACCGAGGGGCCCGGCTTCTTCGTCTGCCCGGCGGCCGCTCCTAGAAGTCGGGAGCGCCGCGGCCGTCGTCGGTGATGGGCTTGTCTAGCTGGTACTTCTTGATGAGGTTGTCCATCGAGAGGTCGGGGCTCGAGGCGTCGATCATCTTCTCGTACTTAGGGTCGAGCTCGTCGAGCTTGGTCTGGGCCGACTTGATGAACACGATGCGCGAGATCGCGCGCCGTATCCCGGCGGCGCCGCATCTCGGACAGGCGGTGGGGTCGGGAGCGCTGACGCTTTTCAGGAAGACATCGCTGCGCTTGCCGCAGGTGGGGCAATCGTATTCGTAGACGGGCATAGGCGAGGCCTCTGGCGGCAGTGTCAGAGCGCAGCTAAGAGCGGCGCTGCATCACCCATTCTGCCACATCCTCAAGCGACTCCGTGGCCTCGGAGCGCGGGACGGCGGCCAGGGCGCGCAGGGCCCGGTCGCGAAAGTCGCGCGCCACTTTGTACGACACTTCGAGGATGTCCGAGTTGCGCACCATCTCAATGCTGCGGCGCAGGTTCTCCGCCTTCTGTCTGCCTTCGAAGAAGCGCTTGACGGGGTTGTTGTCGGGGTAGCGCTCGATGAGCAGGAGCGAGGGCAAGGTGAGCGTCCCCTGCATGAGGTCGCTGCCGACGGGTTTGCCCATCTCGGCCTCGTCGCCCGTGAAGTCGAGGATGTCGTCGACGATCTGGAAGGCCATGCCCACGTTCTCACCGTAAGAGCGGAGCGCTTCCGTGACGCTGGCGCTCAAGCCGGAGATCATGGCGCCTCCCTGGGCCGCGGTAGCGAACAACGAGGCGGTCTTGCCGGCGATGCGGTTGAAGTACTTGATTGTCGAGGGACTGTACTCGTAGGCGCTCATGTCCTGGTGGAGCTCGCCCGAGGCCATCTCCATCAGGGTGCGGGCGAAGAGCCGGATGACCTCGATGCTCCCGGTGCGCGCGATGAGCTCGGCGGCGTGGGCGAACATGTAGTCGCCCACCATCACCGTGGGTCCGTTGTTGAACAGGGAGTTGGCCGTGGCGCGGCCGCGCCGGGTCGCCGCGGCGTCGATCACGTCGTCGTGCACCAGCGTCGCCGAGTGCAGGAGTTCGATGGAGGCGGCGAGGGGTACGAGGCGCTCGAGGTCGTAGTTGTCGATCTTGCCCGCGAGGAGGGCGATGGCGGGCCGGATGCGCTTGCCCCCGGCGCCGAGGATGTGGCCCAGCATGCGCGCGAGGGCCGGGAACTCGACTTTCTGGACCGCCAAAAGAGTCTCTTCCACCAGGCGGATGTCGTCCTGGACGGGGCCGTAGAGAGCTGTTGCTGCTGGTACGCTCAAGCCGAAGCTCCGATCGCCGCGCCGCCGGCCGGCAGGCCCAGCCCGAACAGGCGGGCGGCGTTGGCCGTAGTGGCCTGGGCCACCCCTTCCAGGGTCAGGCCCCTGACTTCCGCGATTTTAGCAGCAGCTTCGCTTACAAACTCCGGTTCGTTCCGCTTGCCGCGGACGGACTGGGGCGCGCCGTAGGGCGAGTCAGTCTCGATGACGAGGGCGTGGAGGGGGGCTTCGGCCGCGACCCGCCGCAACTGGTCCGCCCGGGGGTGTGTCACGGAGGTGTGGACCGAGATGAGGAAGCCGAGCTCGACGTATCGAGCGGCTTCCTCCGGCGTCCCGGAGAAGTAGTGCAAGACGCCCAGCGGCCGCCCGCCGAAGACAGGCGCCGCGCGCAAGGACCACTCCTCGAGTTTCACGCTGATGTCATCGGCCGCGTCGCGGCAGTGGACTATGACCGGGAGCTTGCGCTCCAGCGCGAGATCCAGCATCGCCTCGAAGGCGGCGAGCTGGTCCCTGCGCGGCGAGTGCATCCGGTAGTAATCGAGGCCGATCTCGCCGACGGCCACTGCTTTCGGATGCGAAAGCAGGCCTGCGATGCCGCGCAGGGCGGCGCGGTCGAGACGGGAGGCTTCGTGCGGGTGGTAGCCGGCAGCAAAGTAAAGGGAGGGGAAGCGGTCCGAGAGCAGCGCGGCGGCGGCGGAGGTCTCGGCGTCCACGCCCGGCACGATTATGCGCGCCACCCCCGCGGCTTCCGCCCGCCTGACGACCGAGTCGATGTCGGCCTGGAACTCCGGCCCCTGGATGTGGGCATGCGTATCTACGAAGAGGGGCGCCACTAGGCGGTCCCCCCGCCGTTCGTCGGGAGTTCGAGCTTCCGGAAGAGAGGTTGCGGCTTGCCGAGGGCCGCGCCAGGCTTCGGCCGCCGCACCTGCCAGCCCTGCTCGGCAACCGTATCGCCGTGGCCGAGCATCGAATGCAGCTCCTGGGAAGAGAACGGGAGGTAGGGATAAAGCCCGACCTTGAGGGCCTCCACGGCGCAGAGGGCGGTGTAGTACGCGCGGGCAGCGTCCTCGGCGCGGCCCTCCGTGGCCGCTTTCCAGGGCGCCTCCTCGCTCAGGTATCGGTTCGCCTCGGCGCCATAGGCCATCGCGACGCGCAGGCCGTCCCTGAAGTGACAGGCGGCGATATGGCCGCCCACTGCCCGCAGCATCTCGTCGCCACGGGCTATCAGCTCTTCGTCCGAGGGCTTGAGCGCCCCGGGCTCCGGCACAAGGCCCCCGTAAGTGCGCGCCAGCGGGCTAAGGACGCGATTGACCAGGTTTCCCCAGGTGGCGACGAGCTCCTCGTTATTGCGTCGCACCAGGTCTTCCTCGCTGAACTCGGAGTCGCTGGTCTCAGGCATGATCGCGGCCAGGTAGTAGCGGATGGTGTCGGCTTCGTAGCGGTTGATGTAGTTCGGCAGGAAGGGGGCAGTACCAAGGCTGGTGCTCGCCTTCCCGCCGCCGAAGTTCACGTACTGGTTCGCGGGCACGTCATAAGGGAGGTTCAGGCCGCCGTAGGCCATCAGCCAGGCCGGCCAGATGATCGTGTGGAAGACGATGTTGTCCTTGCCGATGAAGTAGTAGCTCTTGCAGGCGGGGTCTTCCCAGAAGTCGCGCCAGGCTTCGGGGTCACCTTGCCTCTGCGCCCATTCCTTGCTCGCGGACAGGTAGCCCATGAGCGCCTCGTACCAGACGTAGATGCGCTTTCCTTCTCCGAGGTCCTCGACGGGGAGGCGCACGCCCCATTCGAGGTCGCGGGTTATGGCGCGGTCAGGCAGGCCTTCTCGTACCAGGCCCAGGGAGAAGTTGCGGACATGGGGACGCCAGTGCTCCTTGCCGGTGGACAGCCACTGCAGGAGGGGCTCGTTGAACGCCGACTGCCTGAAGAAGAAGTGCTCCGATTCGCGCAGCTCCGGCTTCGTCCGGCTGATGCGGCTGACGGGGTCGATGAGGTCGGTGGCATCGAGCGTCGACCCGCAGTTGTCGCACTGGTCGCCACGGGCGCGCGCGTAGCCGCAGCGGGGGCACGTGCCCTCGACATAACGGTCGGGGAGGAAGCGCCCCGCCTGGGAGTCGAAGAACTGCAGCGTCTTGCCCTTGTAGATGTGGCCCTTTTGAAGCAGCCGCAGAAACATCTCGTGGACGGTCTGCTCATGGTTCTTCGTGCCCGTGCTGGTATAGAGGTCGAAGGTGATGCCAAGTTGCTTCCAGGATTCGACGAACTCGGCCTGAAAGCGGTCGACGATGGCCTGGGGCGGGAGGCCCTCTTGCTCGGCGCGAACGGTGATGGGCGTGCCGTGCTGGTCGGAGCCGGAGACCATGAGCACTCTGTTGCCGGCCGCGCGGTGGTAGCGGGCGAAGATGTCCGGCGGGAGGTAGGCGCCAGCGATCTGGCCCAGGTGCAGGGAGCCGTTTGCGTAAGGCCAGGCCACGCCGATGAAGATCGTTTCGGGCAAAGTGAATCTCCCGCCAGGGCCGACGCCCCGATTCTAGCACCGCATGCGTTCTCGGCCATGACAGCGCCATGGCTCGGAGGCCGGTCCGGTGAGGGACGTCAGTCGGCTGCGGGAGCGCTGGCTACGCGCGCCTTCCGGTTCTGGCCCTGCGCGAGGATGTTCAAGCCGATGGCGGGCAGCAGCATGCTCGAGGCGCCTGCCAGCGCCGCGCGCACGGAAAGCAGAGAGGCGACCGCCCCCAGCGCGGGCGCGCCAATCGCCTGGGCAAGGGCGTCTGTCTGGCGGCTCATCGAGATCACCGTCGCCCGGACGCTCGACTCGGCGTGAAGGTTGATCAGTGCAAGGTGAAGCGGCTGGAAGGTACGACTAAGACTCGTTGCAATGATGTATGCGAGGGCAGCCATCCAGAAACTGCCGCTGACGGCGAAGGACAACATGGCCAGCGCCTGCAGTAGGTTGATGCGCGTCAGCCAGCGGCCGAGGTCTTCATGACTGTTGGCATCGATGCCGGCACGCAAGCGACCGACGAGGACTAATCCTGCCAGGGAGGCGACCATGCGGATCCCGCCGAACCACACCACCGGTTCCAGGTGCTTGACTCCCGGGAGGCCGATGTCGAGGAAGTGGGCGACGTTCAAGCGGATAAAGACCTCGCCGCCTACCTCGTAGAACCCGACCATTGCGAAGAGCGTGACGAGGACGGGACGGGCGCGCACCAGGCGGATGCCATCGGAGAACGTCGTAGTGAAGGCGACCAGGGGGCCGCCGCCGTTACGCTTCGCGGGCCGGAAGCCCGTCTCCGGCATGACAGCGAGAAGAAAGAGCGACGTCAGGAGGAACATCGCCCCGCCAGTCAGAAGCGACAGCTGCAAGCTGACAACACCGATGGCAACTCCCAGAGGGATGCCCAGCAGCCGCGCCACCTGCAGGGCCTGGGCGCCTTGCATGTACACCTGGCCCGCGCGCAAGGGACCGACCTCGTCCGCAATCCACGCTTCCTGGGCGCCGCTGATGAAAGTGATCCCGAGGCCGGCGATGATTTGAGCCACGAGGATTGCCGCGAAGGTGGTGTTTGCTCCCATGAGGAGGAACGCGGAGCCCATGAGGGCGAGTCCGGTCAGGACCGACAGACGGCGGCCTCGGACGTCGGCCACCACGCCAGTGGGTATCTCGAAGACAAAAGTCGAAATCTGCATCGCGGCGCCGGCTATCACGAGTTGAAAGGGTGTCAGGCCCGCTTCCTGCGTTTGGTAGATGAGCGACACCGTGAGCACGAGGCTGTACGTCAGCCCGAAGAGGGCCGTGAAAAGCCGGTAGACAGTCGTGGCGTCAAGCTTTCCAGGTCTCATTAGCTCCGCGCCAGTCCGGCGGCTGCCGTCCCCGGCTAGGCCGAAGGACTATAAGCGATGAACCGTGATGCACGAAACTTAGCGTGACGCACATCACTTTGGAAGCACTCATTCGGCACTTGACAGGAATCTTCTTCGGAGGTGAGATATCCGCGCAAGCAGGTGTTATGCTGGCTTGCGC
>DATLYJ010000146.1 GCA_035574915.1 Dehalococcoidia bacterium
CGGGCGCCTGCCAGCCGCCAGCCGTGAGGCAGGGAGCCTCGCACCAACTGGACGAGGCCCGGGTCAGGCTCGTCTATCCGGGCGTCGACCGAGCGCAGGGGCAGGCCTTCGTCCCCGAGGATGGTCGCGAGCCGGGAGGCCTGCTGCGAGACGATCACCACGCTTGCCGCGGAGGGGCCGCGAATAGCCTCGCCGAGGTCCCGGGCCAGGACACGGACGCGGCCGCCGTAGCCGGCCGCGGCGCTGAAGGGCGGCCTGGCGGCGCCGGACTCCTCGGTGGCGAAGCGCGCCAGTTCGAGCAGGGCGTGCCGCTCCAGTGACGGCTGGAGGTCGTGCCAGTTCGCCTGGGCAGGCGGTAGACCGGAGGGAAGCTCGCCCCGCATCTCGCGCTCGATGCGCATGGTCGCGGTCTCGGCGACGTACTCGTCCAGGGCGCGGGAGAGGTCCAGAGGCTCGTCCAGGACGACGGTGGACCCTGCAGGCAGATGGTCCAGAAGCGAGAAGGGCGAGAGGAGGGAGGCGAGGAAGGGTGGCGCGCGCTTCACGTCGCCGTCAGCCAGCGCGTCGAGGCCTTCGGTGATGCGCTCGCGGACGTCATCGCTGCAGCGCGAGAAGTCGAGCAGGTCTCGCAGGCGGGCGGCTGCGGCGGGGTCGGGCGAGAACTCATAGGCTCGTCCGACCGTCGCGGTATCGAGTCGGCCCTGGGAGCGCTGAGTGTCGGGGTCGAACTCGCGGATGCTCTCGACCTGGCCACCGAAGAATTCCACACGGATGGGGCGGGCGCTTGAAGGCGGGAAGAGGTCGATGATGCCGCCGCGGCGCGCGGCCTGCCCGGGCGCCTCGACCAGGGGCGCGACCTCGTAGCCGGAGGCGTGCAGCCGGCGAAGGAGGTCGTCCGGGGTGAGCCGCATGCCGGCCGAGAGGGTCGACACGGACTCCGCCGCCGCCTTCGGGGAGAGCGTGCGCTGGGCCACAGCCTCGACGCAGGCGACGACTATCGGACGTCCACCGGACGATAGCCGGGCGATGACGTCCAGGCGTTCCCTGACCTCCCAGGGGTCTTCAGCAGCCCTCTCGTAGGGCAGGGTGTCGCGCTCCGGGAAGAGCCGCACGCGGGCAGCATCGGCGCCCAGCCAGGCGGCAAGCTCGTCGACCAGGTCGCGGGCGCGCAGCGCCCTGGCAACGACTACGAGCACGGGGCCCTGGGCATCCCGGGCGCTGGCGGCGATGACGGCAGGCTTCACGGCGTCGGCAACGCCGAGGACGAGCCGCCGCCCCGGCTCGGCGCGGCCGCCGCCCAGGGCGCGAGAGACAGGCGGGAGCAGGTTCGACAGGTCCATGAATGTTAACGCCGAAACGGCCTCGTGCGGCTGCACGGGGCCTTGACCTCCATTGTAGCGTGACCCTTCTTGACTGTCCGAATGGCCCTGGAGCACAACCTTTTAAGGAGCTAACCTTCAGTAATTAAGGTGGCGAACGAGTTTCGCGAGAGCCTCGAAGGCCTGCTGGCCGGACTCTCCAGCCGTGCCCTCCCGGTCGCGGGCGTGTGGACGGCCGTGCCTGGCGGCGAGAGCTATCGAGCGGTCGCGCTCGCAGGCGCGGCCGGGCCAGCGTTTCAGCCCTTTCGGAACTGGCTCTGGTCCCGGGAACTCCCCGTCCGGGCAGTAGGGCAGTTCCTGCCATCGAGCGGCACAGGGCAGGTCGCGGTGGACGACCTGCTTTTCAGCGCCCAGGCGCTCGCGTGGTCCCGCGAGGCGGGAGCCACTGCCTGCGTCATGCTCCGCGTCGCGGGGAACGCCCTGGCGTTCCTGGCCTTGTTCGCGGCGCCGCAAGCGGCCGCGAACGTAGAAGCCAGGCTTCCGGAAGCCGCCGCCGCCACGGCGGACGTCCTGGCCGCGATCCGCGAGAGGACAGGCGCCGCCGAAGGCCTGGAACGCTATCCCCTGCTCGCCGACCACGAGGACGATGTGGTGTACGCCTTCAGGTTCCTCCCGGAGCCGCGGTTCGAGTACGTCAGCGCCTCGGTGGAGCGGCTCGTCGGCTATACACCTGAGGATCACTACCGCGACCCGGACCTCGGCCTGAAGCTCGTGCACGCAGATGACCGCGCGCTGATCGAGAGCTTACGCGCCGGAGGCATCGGGCCGAGCCGCTTTGTAGCGCGCTGGCTACGGCGAGACGGCGTGGTAGTGCGCACCGAGCACCGGGTCACGCCCCTGTTTTCGATCGAAGGGGAAGTGGTCGCCCTCGAGGGGGTAGCGCGCGCGAGGCCTCTCGGGGGCTAGCGCCCCGTGGAGCCGTGGCCGCGACCTTCGCGCTGCGAGGGGGTGAGGTCCGCGACTTCCACCAGGTCAGCTTCGGCGAGCCTGACGACTACCAGTTGTGCGATGCGGTCGCCGTCGTAAACACGGTAGTCCCGGCGCGAACCGAAGGTGTACATGGAGACCAGCACTTCACCGCGGTAATCCGAGTCTATCGTCCCGAAGACCACGTTCACGCCCTCCCGCCCGAGACCGGAGCGCGGCCGCACCTGCAGGTCGTAGCCGGGCGGGGCTTCCACGGCAATGCCGGTGGGGACGAGGGTCACGTCCGGGCCAAGGTCGAGGAATCCCCCCGCGTCGAGGCAGGCGTGAAGGTCGTAGCCGGAGGCGCCGGGAGTTGCGCGCCGCGGCAGTCTAGCGCCGGGCCGGAGGAGCTTGACCTTGATCTCGACCGGCAAGGGTTCCTGAGGGCCCAAGCCTAGCGAGCCGAAATGCCCTCGGTCTTCACGATACCGCGGGCGACGAGGCTGTCGAGTTCGTCTGCCATGCCGATGTCCGCGAGGACGGAGAGCGCGTCCGCGCCGGGGCGAGGCGCGGGCCGCCCGGGGACGACGGGGCTGCGGGACAGGCGCGGCCCGGGGCCGGTCGTCGTGATGGGACCGAGACCTTCGTGGTCCCTGGTGATGCTCAGGCCGTGGGCGCGCACCCAGGGGTCTTCCATGAGCGCGGCGACGTCGTCGACGTTGCGGTGGGCGCCGGCGCCAGCGGCCGTCAGGCGCTGGGCGGCGTCCTCGACCGTGAGGCGGACGAGCGCCTGCTCGATTGCGGACGCGAGGGAGTCGCCCTCCAGCGCGGCGAGGCCGGGGCAAGCCAGCGCCGCCTCCAACGCCTGGAGGCCGGACCGGCGCGCCGCGAGGAACAGCCAGCCGTCCGAGCACTGGTAGAGCCGGTGCAGGGGGCCGGAGCCGATGGCGTCCTGCCCCCTAGGCTCGTCCCAGACCTTGCCGGCGTAGTCGAGCATGAACGGGGACTGCAACATGGTCGCGGTGTAGGCGAGGGCGGTGTCGACGTGCTGACCCTGGCCCGTCTTGCGCCTGTGGAGGAGGGCGAGGGCGACGCCGTAGGCGCCCATGAAGCCGGTGCCGTAGTCGTTCACGGCGAAGGGCTGTAGCGTGGGACGGCCGTCGCCGCCGTAACGCTCCTGCATGCCAGTGGCGGCCTGGGCGATCTGCTCGTGGCCGGGGCGGCCGGCGAAGGGGCCGATCTGGCCGTAGGTGTTGAGGGAGGCGTAGACGATGTCGGGCCGCCGCGCCCTGACCGCCTCGTAACCGAAGCCGAGCTTTTCGGCGATGCCCTTGCGGAAGTTCTGGACGACGACATCGGCTGTGTCGACGAGCTTCCAGAAGATTTCGAGGCCTTCGGGCTTCTTGAGGTCGAGGACAATGCTGCGCTTGCCGCGGTTGATGTCGTTGTGGAAGGCGACGCCCTCGCGATAGGGGCTGTCGATCTTGATGACCTCCGCACCGAACTCGGCGAGCGTACGGCCGCAGGTGGGGCCGGCGAGGACGATGCAGAGGTCGATCACCCTCACGCCGTCGAGGGCTGATCGGATGAGGGCCTCGGCCTCAGCACGGGTGGCCGGAGGAGAGACAGCGGCCGCCACGATTTCGTCGCGGTGCTGGTTGGGCGCCGGGCGAGGGGAGCGGATCTCACCGGGCGTGGCGGACATGCGGACGTTCACGCCGGGCTGGACGAGTCGGCCAAGGACCGGGTCGGTGGTCTCGATGATGATGCGGGAGGCGCGGGCATGTTCGTTCTCGAGCCACTCGGCGCTGGTGCGGCAGACGGAGCACTCGGTCCCGACCTTTTCCGCGAAGTCCTCCCACTCCTGGGCGGTGCGAGTGCGGAAGAGCTCTTCGGTGCGGCGGGCGGTCTCCGGGGAGGTATCGCGCGCCCACTCTTCGGCGCCGACGGCACGCAGGAAGTCGACGAAGTTCTTGTTGCCGCCGTGGAACATGATCCAGCGCCCGTCCTTGCACTGGAACTGACGCGTCCAGCCCATGATGCGCGCCATGGCCTGGGCGTCCGCGCCCGGCGGGCGGCTGTGCACGCGGAGGCCGCGCGAACCTATGGCGGCGAAGGTGGCGTCGAACAGGGGCATCTCGATGCGCTGGCCAGCGCCGTCGCGCTCGCGCGCGTTCAGCGCCATCGCGATGGCGACGGAGGCCTGGAAGGCGGCGTAAACGGAGGAAATGGGGATCGCAGTGTAGACAGGCCGCCCTGTCCCGGGCGCGGGACGGTAGGTCGCAGTGGCGGCGCCGAGGACGCCTTCCCAGGCGGCGAGGTCACGGCGCGGGTCATCGTTAGCGAAGCCCGGCATGGAGCAGTACACGAGGCGCGGATTGGCTGCCATCATCGCCTCGGCGCCGACCCCGAGGCGGTCCATGACGCCGGGGCGGAAGTTTTCGACGAGGACGTCGGCGCCGGCGATGAGCTTCTGGGCGAGGTCACGGTCGCCGGGGGACTTGAGGTCGAGGGTGATGGAGCGCTTGCCGCGGTTATAGGTGGCGTTGGCGGGCGAGTCCCAGACAGGTCCGCCCGGCGGGTCGACCTTGATGACCTCGGCGCCCTGGTCAGCCAGGAGCATGCCGGTCATGGGGCCGGCAATGTATTGCCCGAAGTCGATCACGCGAATGCCGTCGAGAGCGCCTGCCATCCCCGCCTCCTGCAAGCCGGTAATGGCCGAAGGATACAACAGCGGTCGGCGAAGGGCCCCAGGGGGTGAGGGAGGGCCACCCCGGGTCGCGTTAGGGAGGGCGAGCAGTCTCGGCCTCCGCTGCAGCGCCCCATGCCAGGCGACGGTGGCGGCGAGGCCAGGAGCCAGGCGCGGAGGTGGGAAGGCCCGGCAGCGGCCTAGGAACCCGGCGCCGGCCTGGCGCCGGGCCCACCCCAGGCGCCGGGCGCGCGCTGGTTCGCGACGCCGCAGACGATGCTCTTGCCGATGGCGCCCTGTTCGTCGTACAGGGTGCACTCGCCGACGCAGACACCGGCGTCGCTGTGGTGGCTCGCGAC
>DATLYJ010000147.1 GCA_035574915.1 Dehalococcoidia bacterium
CCGGCCCGCCAGTCAGGTCAGACTCGAGTCCGTCGGGCCCGGGGCTGCTTGCGCCGGCTAACGCGGACGGGAAGGCCGCGCACTCCCTTGCGCCAGGAGTAGCGCTTCACCGAGGTCCGTTCCCAGTAGCCCACCATGACAACCCTCTCTACCTTGCAATTCGGGCGGACGCCTTCCGTTTCAGGATGTCACTGAGTTTGTAGCGCCTCGAGCACTGGAGGCAGAAGAACTCCTCCTCATACCGATCGAGGAAGAGATCGCCGGAGCAGTGACGGCAAGCTCGCAGCAGTACCCGTCCATTACCGTTGACCATCTCGCCCTCCTTCGGATGCACATGACAACCTTTCGCTACAGCTCGGGGCCGCGCCGCCGGGGCCACGCCCGACCGCAAGCCCGGTTATTCAGTATCAAATGGGCTGGAGGTTGTCAAGATACCTTATAATAGTATTGTCAGGAATCTTTGGAGCGCCGCGCTATGGGAATGCTGGATGACCACGCCCGGCTGTCGAACGACACGAGCGCCGAGCATGACGCCATCGTCAAGGCCCTCCACGCCCTCGAGGCCGCACTCGCCTCGCCGGCGCGGGGGCGCGAGGCTCGCTGGCTCCGGCGGGTCAAGGCCGACCTTCAGCCCCTGATCGAGGCGGTCATCGAACACTGCCGCGCCGCTGAGGCGCCGCGCGGCCTGGTCCGCGAGCTGGAGGCGGCCATCGGCCGTCCGCACGAGCTTCGAGTCGTCTCCGAGGACCACAGCCGCATCGCTGCCGAGGCGCGCGACCTGCTGAGCTCCCTGAGTGCCCTCCCGGACGCTGGCGAGGTCAGGACGCGCGCCGCCCGCCTGAGCGCTGACCTCCGCGCCCACCTTGCGCACGAGGCGGACCTCATCTACGAGGCGTTCATGCGCGATATCGGCGTAGGAGACTGAATGGAGGTTGGAGCATGGCTATCCGTGTCAAGGAAAGAGCGCTGCCAGTAGAGGAGATACTCCGACCGTCCGCGGCGAGCTTCCGGCGCCAACACGTCGAGGCTGTCCAGGCCATAGCGGAGCAACTGTTCCCCTTCCCGACGCCGGAGTTTCCTCACTTCCGGACGTTCGTGAACGAGCCCGAGGTTACCCAGCGCATCTTCACGACCCTCGGGCGAGAGCTCACGCCGGACATCGTCGTCCTGGAGTGGCCGGAGCGGAAGCCGCGCATGGTCGCCGAGGTCCTCACGCCAGACCTCCTGACAGAAGGAAACGCGCGTGAGGTCTGGCTGCCAGAATCTCGCTTGAAGGACGTGACCTTCTTCCTGTACCTGCCCGCCGGCTATCTGGAGGAGGGCAAGCGCCTCCTCAAGGCCGCCGGCATCAAGCGCAAGAACGTGCAACTCAGGACGTGGCGCAGGCTCGTAGGCCAAAATCGGATGGACGTCGTGATGCTGAAGTGAGGCCGCTCGAGGGAGAGGCGGAGGGCTCGATGCGCCTCCGCCCTCGGTAGACGGGCGTCCTCGAGGAGCCAGGCCGGCGCCCAGACAGGGCGGCCCGCCGTCCCCGTGCCGGCGGCCCTCCGCGCCGCGCGCTGCTAACCTTTGTGCGTGGCGGACAAGGTATCGCGCTGGGGCCGGGCGATCAGCCGCAGGCAGTTCTTTGAACTCTCGGCGGCCGGCGCTGCCTTGCTCGCTGCCGGGGAGGGGCTCGACTACGCGCGCGAGATGTGGCGCCAGCAGGAGGCGTGGGCGGCGGCCGCGCTCCCTAACGACGAATTCCTGCGCCAGCATGGCACCCTCTTTCGCAACGTCGCCCTCGGCGCGTCCTTTGCGCCGGAGCAGTGGACCGGCGGCGCGGAGCGAAGGGGCGCGTCCCTGGCCGCGCTCGACTGGCTGTCCCGAGACCTCGGCATCAGGCACGTGCGCCTCGGGCTGCGCTGGCAGCGGGTCGAGTGGCGGCGCGGGCACATCGACCTGTCGATGTACCGCCCCTACCTGGACTACGCCTTCGGGAACGGGCTCCAGGTCTGCCTCAACGTGGGGCCCATCCGCACGTTTCGCTGGCCGGAGGAGCACCTCCCGTCCTGGCTACCGGGCTTCGTCCAGGTCCCGCCCGATGGCGCGCGCATCCGCGCCGGGACGCCCCTCACCGAGGCCGCGAGCGACTACGCCAGCCGCCTCCTCGAAGCCCTCACGCGGGAGTACGGCGCCGAGCGCCTCAGTTCCCTGCCGGCCGTTCAGACCGAAAACGAGCCCTTCTACCGCTTCCGCACTCACAGATGGGTCCTCGACGAGGACTACGTGCTGGAGTGCATCCGCCGGCTCAACTCCGTCTTCCCACGCTCTCTCATCCTCGTGTCCTCGGCCGGGCGTCTGGACTTCGGCCCGATCCAGGACCTCTTTTCGAAGCTGCTGGCGGAGGGCGATGAGTATCGGGGACGGCTGGTCATGGGCTTCGATTATCACTACAAGACGCCGCAGCGGGACTCTTTCCCCGTCATCCGTTGGACGGACCCGATCACCTTCCAGCGCGTTGGCTACCAGACATGCGACGAGAACCGGGAGATGGCCCGCAGCCTGGGCTACGCGATCGAGGTGACGGAGGGCCAAGCGGAGCCCTTCGGCCACCTGAGCGAGCCAGGCAATTCGGCGCGCCACTTCCGCTTCATGCTCCTGCGCTGCGCCGGCCGCGTCCTCCTTCCGGAGCAGCCTTCCCTCATCCGCATCTGGGGCGTCGAGGAGATGGCGAAGAAAGTCCTGTCCGGCGAGACGACCCCGGAGCATGAGGCGATCTTCGACCTCGTGCGCCGGATCAATGCCGGCGTCTGAGCCGTGCCCCGCCCTGGACCAAGCGCGCCGCGAAGCGGATGCGCGCGGGCAGGAGCCAACCGCTGAAGCGAGCGCTTGACTCTTTCCTTGGGCCACGGGGTCCGTACGTGAAGTGCTGACGCTCTGAGGTGCTGAGGCGCTGTCCATTACGGTCCCATTAAGCCTTCGTCTTCGGGCCGCGAACCGGCTGGGCCCGGCTGTCTGCGCCCTCCGGAGGAGCGCTAAGATCAACGCAGTAGCCAGGAGGTGGGCGATGGCCACGACCAGCGGCATTGAGATCAGAGCGCGCGAAGTCCCCCGCGCGGCCGAGGTGCTCACTCCGGCAAGCCTCCAGTTCCTGCACGACCTCCACCGCGAGTTCGAAGGCAGGCGGCGCGAGCTGCTCGAGCGCCGGCGGCAGCGTCAGGCGGAGTTCGACGCCGGCGCCCTGCCCGACTTCCTAGAGGAGACGAAGGGCGTGCGCGAGGGCAGCTGGTCCGTGGCGCCGCCCGCCCCGGACCTTACCGACCGCCGCGTCGAGATCACCGGCCCGACGGACCGCAAGATGGTGATCAACGCTCTCAACTCCGGCGCGAAGGTCTTCATGGCCGACTTCGAGGACGCGAACAGCCCCACGTGGGCCAACATGATCGAAGGCCAGGCCAACCTGACGGACGCCATCGAGCGCGTCATCAGCTTCGAAAGCCCCGACGGCCGCGCCTACCGCCTCCACGACGTGACGGCGACCCTCGTCGTCCGTCCCCGGGGCTGGCATCTCGTCGAGCGTCACCTCCTCGTCGATGGCGTGCCGATCTCCGGGAGCCTCTTCGACTTCGGCCTGTACTTCTTCCGAAACGCGGCCAGGCTCCTGGAGCGGGGCACCGGGCCCTACTTCTACCTGCCGAAGCTGGAGAGCCACCTCGAAGCCCGCCTCTGGAACGACGTCTTCCTCTTCTCGGAGCGCCGCCTCGGCCTGCCCGTAGGCACGATCAGGGCGACCGTCCTCATCGAGACGATCCTCGCCGCCTTCGAGATGGACGAGATCCTGTACGAACTGCGCGAGCACTCGGCCGGGCTGAACGCGGGGCGTTGGGACTACATCTTCAGCGTGATCAAGAAGTTCCGCTCGCGGTCGGACATGCTCACGCCGGACCGCGCCCGGGTCACGATGACAGTGCCGTTCATGCGCGCCTATACCGAG
>DATLYJ010000148.1 GCA_035574915.1 Dehalococcoidia bacterium
CGAAAGGGGCCACGGGGCGGCGGCCGCGAAGCCCCCGCCATCGTCCGTCACGTCCTCGAAAGCGAGGCCGGCTACCTCTCCGCCCTCGGCCGGAGCTTCAGGCCCGGCGACCCCGCCGGCCCGGCCGCCGAAGCCCTCCGACTGCGCGATGCCGTCCGCGAAGGCCTCGCCGCCGCCGCCCGCGGCGAAATCCCGCCCGTCGGCCCCCGCGGCGGACGGCGCTGGTCGCCGCGCTACTTCGTCCGCCGCGCCGCCTGGCACCTCCTGGACCACGCCTGGGAGATCGAAGACCGCCTCGCCTGAGCCCCGTCGTCTCCGGCCCGGAGTGCGGCGGCAGCGCGCCCTCCGCGCATCCATCCAGGCCGTCAGGCGCTGTCTACCCTCTCGAGCACTCGACCGGCGCAGTCTGCCAACGTCTCTTCTGCTGGTCCGGATGAATACTCGCCGGTCACCATCGCGCCCTCGCGGCCGCGTCCCGGCAGACGGCTCCCCTACCTCCTCCGCCTCGCCTCCGTCATCGCCCTCACCTTCGCATTCACCAACTCCATCGCCTGCTCTATCCCCAACTGCGGCTCGCGCACCTCGGACTCACCGTAGAAACGGACGCCGCTCACGTCCGCGTCCTTGAATTGCGCCAGCACGCGCCCGTCCTCCCCCAGCACCACCAGCCACCTCTCCTTCGCCCGCCTCACCTTTCCGTACCGCAGCGCCTCCACCTCCCTCACCGCCCACTCGACGCTCACGGCCCGGAAAAACTCGCACGCCTCCCTCTTGCCTCGCAGGTACACGTCCACTCCCATGCCCGCACCCTACTCCCGCGTCGCCGCACCTGCCACGCCTTCCTGGCACCCGCCGCCCGCCTCCCCTCGCCCACCGAGGCCCAGCGCCTCCTCCACTCCGCCCCGCCGGGGATTGGAGATTCGCGGCCTGGCCCTGGCCCTCGTCCCACGGCCAGGGCCCACCTCCCTGCCACCAGCCCCTTCGCTCTCTGCCTTCCGCCCTCTACCTTCAGAGCACAAGCTCGCCGAAAGGAGGCCCGCCATGCCCAGGGGAGGCAAGCGGCCCGGCGCCGGCGCGCCCGCCGGCAACACCAACGCCCTCAAACAGGGCGCCTACTCCCGGCGAATACGCAGGGCAACCCTCCTGCTCCTCATCCTCCCCGAAGTGCAGGACCTCCTGCGAGCCATCCTCCGCGCCCGCGCCGCGGACTCCGCCGCCCTCTTCCGCGAGTTCGTCGCCGTCGCCCGCTACGCCGCCTCCCAGGACCCGAAAATCGAAGAATCAATCAGACAAGTCATCCGCAAGAGAGTCCTCAACGCCTCGCCCGCCCTTCAAACTTTGTTGCAGCGCTACCTGGATCGCGAAAAAACAATCCTTCAATCGAACGAAAGCCTGGTCCAGGAGATCTTCCCCCGCAGCTTCCCGCCGCCGCGTCCCGTAGACCCCGCCCTCGTCCCCCTCTTCGAGAACTGGGACGGCGGCCATTGCCCCCTCATCGAATGCTGCCTGCTGCTCGACAAGCCCTGCGAATTCACTCGCCCCTGGCTCGAGCCTCACCCCTTCTGGCGCGTCAGCCGCGGCACGTCCGAGCCCTTCCCGGACAACCCCCGGCCAGCCAGACCCCGGGACCCCTGGGCCACTGCCCGGCGCCCCCGCGGCCGCCCGCCAACCGCTCGGCCAACTCGCGGGTCCGCCAACCGGCAAGCCGGCAAGCCCCTGCTTGCACCCACTTCGTCTCCTGCTACGATTCCCCAAGACACCCAGGAGTCCCCACGCCATGACTGAACTCAGCGCCCCACCGACGCCGGCCCGCCTCGCGGAGCCCCTCCCTTCCCACACCCTCCTCTCCGGGCCGGACCGCGCCGCCGCCCGCGCCATGCTCTACGCCACCGGCCTGTCGGAGGAGGACCTCTCGCGGCCGCTCATCGGCGTCGCCAACACCTGGATCGAGATCGGGCCCTGCAACTACCACCTCCGCCGGCTATCCGCGAAGGTCAAAGAGGGCATCCGCGCCGCCGGCGGCACGCCCCTGGAGTTCAACACCATCGCCATCTCGGACGGCATCAGCATGGGCACGGAGGGCATGAAGGCGTCCCTGATCAGCCGCGAGGTCATCGCCGACAGCATCGAGCTGGTGGTGCGCGGGCATCTCCTCGACGGCGTCGTCGCCCTCTCCGCTTGCGACAAGACCAACCCGGGCACCGTCATGGCCCTCGCCCGCCTCAACCTCCCCAGCCTCGCGCTCTACGGCGGCAGCATCCTGCCCGGTACCTTCGAGGGCCACGACGTCACCATCCAGGACGTCTTCGAGGCCGTCGGCGCCTACGCCGCCGGCCGCATGACCGCCGAGCAGCTGCGCACTCTGGAGATGAACGCCTGCCCCGGCGCCGGCGCCTGCGGCGGCCAATTCACGGCCAACACCATGGCCACCATCATGGAGCTCCTCGGCATCTCCCTCATGGACTCCGGCTCCGTCCCCGCCATGGACCCCCGCAAGGACGAGGTCGCCTTCGAGACGGGCCGGCAGGTCATGGAGCTGCTGCGCCGGGACATCCGCCCGCGTGACGTCATCACCAGGGCCTCGATCGAGAACGCCATCGCCTCGATCGCCGTGACCGGCGGTTCGACGAACGGCGTCCTGCACCTCCTGGCCATCGCCCGCGAGGCCGGCATCGACCTCGACATCGACGACTTCGACCGCATCAGCTCGAAGACGCCCCTCCTGGCCGACCTCAAGCCCGGGGGCCGCTTCGTCGCCCGGGACCTTTACGAGGCCGGGGGCATCCGCCTCGTGGCCAGGCGCCTGCTCGAGGCCGGCATCCTCCACCCGGACTGCATTACCGTCAGCGGCCGCACCATCGGCGAAGAAGCCAGCGAGGCGCGCGAGACGCCGGGCCAGGTGGTCGTGCGCCCCCTGTCGGACCCCCTCAAGCCCACCGGCGGCCTGGTCATCCTCAAAGGCAACCTCGCGCCCGAAGGCTGCGTCGTGAAGGTCGCGGGCGAGGAGCGCACCTACCACCGCGGCCCGGCCCGCGTCTTCGACAGCGAACACGAGGCCATGGAGGCCGTCCAGGCGCTCGCCATCAAGGCCGGCGACGTAGTCGTCATCCGCTACGAGGGTCCCAAAGGCGGCCCCGGCATGCAGGAGATGCTCGGCGTCACCGGCGCGCTCGTCGGCCAGGGCCTCGGCGACCAGGTGGCGCTGCTCACGGACGGCCGCTTCTCGGGCGCCACGCACGGCCTCATGGCCGGCCACGTCGCGCCCGAGGCCGCGGTCGGCGGCCCCATCGCCGCGCTGCGCGACGGCGACACCATAGTGTTCGACATCGAGCGCCGCCGCCTCGACGTCGAACTCGACGACGGCGAGCTGCGGTCGCGGCTCGCCTCCTGGCAGCCGCCGCCGCCTCGCTACAGGACGGGCGTCTTCGCCAAGTACGCCCGCCTGGTCTCCAGCGCGAGCGAGGGCGCGGTCACCGGCTAGCCGGCGGCCCGCCGTGCGTGCGGCGGCGAGCGCAGCGGGCCTCCGTGAGGCCCGCCCGTCAGGTTTGACACTACGCTCCCGCCCGATCCACGATCCCGCCGCACCCCCGGGCGGCCATAGGCAAGCCGCACCCCTGCGCACAGCGAAAGGAGCACGCCATGCCCTGGATCGAAGTCGGAAGCACCGACATCTACTACGTCGAGGACGGCGACCCGAGCGCCCAGCCCCTCGTGTTCCTCCACGGCAACTCCTCTTGCGGCGAGGCCTGGTGGCAGCAGTTCGCCCACTTCCGCGACCGCTTCCACGTCATCGCCTACGACAGCGTGAACCACGGCCATTCCTCGAATTCGCCCCGCGATGAGGTCGAGCCGGACAGGGCGGACGAACTGCAGGCCTTCCTCGAGGCAATGGGCATCCGGCGGCCCGTGCTCGCCGGCAACTCGATGGGCGGCAACACCATCGTCCGCTGGGCAGCGAAGCACCCGGACGAGGCTGCGGCGCTCGTGCCCTCCGGCAGCGGCATCGCGCCGGAACCGCCGGCCGACGGCGCCGGCCTGCGAGAGGCGCGCCCCCTGGACCCTGAGACCTTGTTCCTGCCCATCGGCGACTCGCTTACGGACGGCTTCAAACAGGCCCAACCCCGCATGTACGAGCGCTACCTCCGCATCCGTTCGACGGCCACCCGCCTCGAGGCGATGCGCCACCCGCGACGCCGCGCGACACCGATGCCGCGCGAGGAGCTCATCGCCGCGATGCGTCAGGTGAAGTCGCCGATGCTTTGCGTCGTCGGCGGTCTCGACCGCGCGGTGCCCTCGTCGAAATACCTCAGCACCCTGGTGCCGGGCGCCGAGTACGTCGAGATCGAGGGCGCGCCCCACAACGTCTACTACGAGGCCGCGCGCCAGTACAACGCCGTCCTGGACGACTTCTTCGCGCGCCGCCTGGGCATCGCCCCGAAAGCCGCGGCCGCCGCGCGCTGAGCGCGCGGCGCCAGGCGCCGTCAGTCCTGCCGCGCGGCAGTGGGCGGCCCGCTGCTGAGGGACTCCGCGCGCCAGATCCGGACCGGCTCGCGGATGCCCTTGAGCTTCGCATCCCGGGGCTCATGGAAGCCGAACGGGCCGGCGCCCGCCTCCTGCACGCAGTCCTCCGAGACCAGCACCTCAGAGGGCTCAGCCTGGTCCAGCACCCGGGCGGCTAGGTTCACCGTGTGGCCAAAGTAGTCCCCTCCCCGCGAGACGGCGCGCCCGTAGGCTACCCCCGCCCGCGCGGCAGGCATATCGTCACGCTCCTCCGCTGCCCGCACCACGTAAAGCAGCCCGCTAAGCAGCTCGGTGCAGGACGGCGAAGCGAGCATGAAGCCGTCGCCGAGGCGCTTGACGATGCGCATATCGTGAGCATGCGACGCCTCTCGCACCAACGCCTCCAGGCGCCTCGCATAAGCCAGCGCCTGTCGGTCGCCCTCGTCCTGCGTGATCGCCGTGTAGCCGGTGAGGTCGACGAAGCCGATCGCGGTCATGACCTCTCCTGGCGCGAGACCCTCGGCCAGGGATGCCGTGGCAGCAAGGTCGGTGTCGGTGACAAGCTCGATGGCCTGCAGAAGGTGACGGCGGTGCAGGGGCTGCGGGAACAGGTCCGATGCCCGCAGCATGGCGCGGGTGAGGGGCGCGAGCTGGGCCGCCGCCTTCAGAGGAGAGCCGGTGCCGCCGATCCGCGGCCGCGCGAGGTTGACGTCGTAGCTCATCACCTCGGCGTGGGCGATGAAGCGCATCTGGTTGCCCCAGACCTCGCACAGCTCCAGCGCCATGCCCACCGGCAGGCCCTCGCCAATGGCCTCGCCGAGGGCCTGGAGCAGCGCCGCCTCGGCGTCCGAGAAGACGCTGGGGTCGTCGATGCCCAGGGCATCGCAGATTCGCAGCAGGAGCTGCTCGTCGAGCGCCGAAGCTTCGCTCAACTCCCGAAAGGAGTGCTGGCCTTCCCGGGCGACCTGGAGGAACTCGAAGATGTAGGCCCGCGCCAGCACGTCCTCGTGGTCCGCGGCCTGGAGGATAGCGAGCGGCACGCCGGCGCGCTCCAGCTGCGAAAGCACGTGCGCCCGCGCGACCCAGTCCTCCGTGCGCGGCGTTACGCGTTCGAAGAGGCCCGCATCCAGCCAGCGGCGGACACGCCCTTCCTCCAGGCCGGCGAGCATGGCGATCTTTCCCGGGTCTGGCATCCAACCCCCGATGGTCTAGGCGAACTGCAAGGCGACTCGACATTATCGCCCGCGGGACGCCGCCGGTCAGCGTCAGGATTCACAAAAAGACTGGCGGCTCAAACGCGCAGCGTCTGGAGCATGGCTTCGAGGATGGTGTCGAGGTCAGGATTGTCGTCGCGGGAAGTGAGGGCGCCGAGTTGCGTCGAGCCGACCAGGCGGTAGATGTCGGCGGCGCCTTCGAAGAGGCGTGGGGTGAGGCCTGCTTCGGCGAAAGTGGCGGCGATCTCCTCCATTTCGGCAATCCAGCGGCGCGAGCGACGCGGCATCGATGGGATGCCGCGCATTACCTCGGCGCTGATGCGGCTGCCTTCGAGCTCGCGCATGAGGGCGTCTTGCAGGCCCAGGGCGCGCGCGGCGGCGAGGAGGCCCGTCCAGAGGGCTGTCGTGCCCTTGGTGGAGGCTGCATAGACCATCTTGAGGCCGGACGCCTGCCCCACCTCCGGGCCCACGACGCGCACGTCGAGGCCGTGGTCACGTAGCCCCTCGAGGGCGGATGCGTCCGGCCCGGAGCAGAAGAAGCGGGTCCCGCTTCCCGGCCCGGACGGCGGCCCGCCGATGATGCCGCCATCGATGAAGGCCGAGCCAGCCTCCCGGATTACGGCCTCGATGCGCTTCGCGGTGCCGGGGGAGACGGCGTTGAGGTCGGCGTAAGTCACGCGTGCCCGCGTGCGCTTGAGGCTGCGCGCCACGCGCTCCGCCAGCGACAGCGCCTCCCCGGGCGGGAGGACGGACAGCACGAGGTCTGCTTCCATCACCAGGTCGTCCATGAAGCCAACCTCGCGGATGCCGGACTCCAGGGCGCGAAGGCGAGTGAGGTTGCTGCGACCGTCGAGGCAAGTGATGACGTCGAAGCCAGAGCGTCGGAGGACGGCGCCGATGGCGGCACCCATGTCACCGGGGCTAAGGATCGCGATGGTGGTCATGGCGAGATTGTAGAGGTTGCAGGGGGTTGGAGGTTGAAGGGCAGGCGGGCGGATTGTCAGGCGCAGCGGTAGGCGCCATCTCGCAAGACCGGCACGACATTGCTGACGTCGAGCGCAGCACACCACGGGATGTCATCCGCGTGCTGGAGCTCGACGAGCTCGCGGCCGGAAGCGCAGTCACGCAGGGCCTGGACGAGGCGGTCACGGGCTCCCTCGAAGGCGGCGGCGGCGGCTTCGGCCTCGGGAGAAAGTGCGAGGCCTCCAAGGCGGGAAATGATGGCGCCAGCGCCCAGCAGGTCTTCGAGCGCGGGGCGTATCGAGCCATCGCGCCACAGCTCACCGCAGGCCAATATCCCCAGCGGCCGGCCGGTCGACTCCGTAAGCCAGGTCGCGACGGCAGAAGCGTTTCGCAGGCAGCCGGCTGCGACGGTCGCGCCGGCCTCCGCGGCCAGCAGCGAGCAGGCGGCGCCGTTCGGCGAAGGCAGGACGACGCTGGCGCCGGCGGCGAGGCCCCGCAGGGACTGCGGAGAGAGCGATGGGCCGCCCGACGCACCCCCAAGGATGGCGTATATCGACGCCGCGAATTCCGCCGCGGAGGCGTCCTTCCAGCGGTAAGGGAAGACGGCAACGCCGCCGGCGCAGGCTGTCTCCACGGCCGTCGTGAAGCGCAAGACGTCCACGATGACGACCGCCCGGACATGGGGCGCGAGGCGTTCCACGCCCTGGGGCCCCCAATCGAAGCGGACGTCGAAGCCGTGCTGGGCGGGCCAATCGCCCGAGACGTCCTTCATGCGACCAGAGCCAGCGGCGCTTACGCCTCGAGCGAATCTTCGGTGAACTGCGTCAGGTTGCCCTTGGCGAGGTCATGTGCGGCGTAGATACGGCCGGCGTGTAGTTCCTCCAGCATCTCTTCAGTGCTGGTGAGCTCCTTCTCGAACACGGTGCAGAAGTAGCCGATGCCCGAGGTGGAATGGCAGTCGCTGCCGCCGGTGCCCGGCTTCCCGAGGACCTTCGACACCTTCAGGGCTATGACGTTCTCCCGCGGCGTATTGCAGCCGTTGAGTACCTCGATGCCGTGTACCAGTTCGAAGACCGGCAGGTTCGCCAGCTCTTCGGCGATCATAGGGACGGGCTTCTTTCCCTGTCGCATGAAGTGGACGGGGTCGAACCAGTGACGGAAGGGATGGGCGACGATCAGGAAGCCCCCGACGTCATCGGCGACCTTACGTAGCTCGGTTAGCTTGCGGATGCCCGGCGCGTAGCCCTTCAAGCCGATGGCGAGGATGTGTCCCATGTCCGTGGAGACTTCCATGCCGTTGTTCACGAACAGGGGCGCCTGCGCCTCCTTGAACCGCTCCAGCGTGAACTGGTCCCAGAGACGGTCGTGCTCGGTGATGTTGATGCCGGTCAGGCCGACACGCCTGGCTTCCTCGGCGAGGTCTTCGGGCTTCAGGCTGCTGTCGTAAGCGCCCAGGACGGTATGCATGTGCATGTCGATGATCGTGCCAGGCATAGTCAGTCCCGTTTTCTAGCTATTTCTCGCCCACGGCAACGGCGGGGAATGCCCGCCTGCCCTCCGGAAGTTGGCCAGAGTTCGAGAGTAGGGCTGGGGCCCATGATAGCGCTTTGCGGGCCTAGGAAGAACCGAACTTACTCCAGCCAGCCATATGCGGCATCAACCAGCCGAAGAGCAGCAATACCGCGAGCGCCGCGGCGAGCACCTGCGCGCGGTAACGGGAGAGGAGGGCGAATGCCGGCGCCGCCCCCGCGAGCACCAGGGCCGCCACCAGCAGCGTGAAGGCCGCGTTCGGACTGCCGGCGCCCGGCCCTGCCCCGCGCATCACCCAGAGAGCCATCCCCATGACCAGGCCGACGCCAGTGCAGGCCACAACCAGGCCGCCGTGCAGCACCACCACGAAGGCCGCCAGCGGGGAGCCCTCAGGCATGAGGCGCGCGAGCAGGGGGCTGTCTGCACGCCTACGGGCAAGCGTGATCCCGAGCAGGGGGGCGCCAACGAGCGCCACGAGGTAACCGCATACAAAGCCCGCGAAGACCTCCGCCACTCACGTCTCCTTGACCGCGAGAGCGGCTTCCTTCGGCAGAAAGGAGTGCTGGCGCACCTCTATGCCCAGGTACTCCATGAGTGCGGCCTCACGAGGAGGTAGCTCCTCGCGTGGACGCAGGGCAAAGAAGGCCGGCCCGCTGCCGGCGAAATGCACCTCGAAGCCGGCGCGGTTGCAGGCGTCCATTGCCACGGCGACGCTTTCGCCGAAGCGCCAGGCGTAGCGGTCGAAGACGTTTCGGCCATCAAGCAGCGCCTCGCCTCGGACCGCAATGTCGTCGGCCATGCCGCGAGTGGCCGTCCCGGCGGTGTAGTCGCTCTTCTGGATCAACGAGTACATGGTCGCCGTCTTGTTCTCGATGCGCTCCTTCGGCAGGAACAGGGTGACGGCTGCCGCTCGCCCGTCCGTCAGCGGGTCCACGATCTCGCCGCGCCCGCGGCAGAGCGCGGAGCCGCAGTAGATGAAGAAGGGTACGTCCGAACCAAGGCGCGCCGCCGAGCGCGCAAGCGACTTGGCGTCGCGGCCAAGGCCCCAGAGGGCATTGAGGCCGCGCAACACGGCCGCGGCGTCGGAGCTGCCGCCGCCGAGGCCCGCGCCGGCTGGGATCTGCTTGTCGACGACGATGCGTGCCCCACGGGGCGCCTTGAGCCAGCCCGACATGAGGTCCGCCGCCCGGTGCGCCAACTCCTGACGAGGGTCAAAGGGGACATCGGCGGCCCGCTCACCGCGGAACTCTATGCTGATTGAGTCCGCCGCCTCGATGCACACGGTGTCGCACAGGTCGATCGTCTGCATGATGGTCGCGAGCTCGTGGTAGCCGTCGGGACGCCGGCCGATGACCTCCAGCGTCAGGTTGATCTTCGCGGGCGCGCGGAGCTCAAGCCGAGCGGGCATCGAGTTCTCTCATCAGTCGTAGCCACTGCTCGATCGTGATTGTGCTCGGCCGGGCAGCTGGGTCGATCCCCGCAGCCCGCAACGCCGCTTCCACCCTCGCGGCGGGCACCTGCAGTCCGTTCGCCAATGCGTTCCGGACCTGCTTCCGCGGCGAGCTGAAGCCGGCCCTGACCACACGGAAGAACGCCTCCCGCTCACCCGGAGGCACCAGCGGCTGCGGGCGGCGGTCGAGCCGCAAGAGCGAGGACACCACCTTCGGCGGGGGGTAGAAGGCGCCCGGGGGGATGTCAAACAGGCGCCGGCCCGTGGCGTAGACCTGCACCGAGATGGCGAGGAGGCCGGTCTGGGCCTTTGGCGCCAGCATGGACAGCGCCACCTCTCTCTGGAGCATCACCACCATCCGTCCAGGGGGCGCCGTCGACTCGAGCAGGTGGCGCACGATCGCCGTCCCCACGTTGTACGGCAGGTTTCCGACAACGACGTAAGGCTTTCCGCCCGTCAGGCTATTCATGTCGAGTTTCAGGGCGTCCGCATGCACCACGACGACGTTCGGCACGGAGGCGAAGCGCTCCCGCAGGCGGGCGCAGAGCTGGGCGTCGACTTCCACCGCGAAGACGCGGCGCGCCCGCGCCGCCAGCTCCGACGTCAGGTCGCCCGGCCCCGCGCCAATTTCGACGACAGTGTCCGCCGGAGTTAGCTCTGCCGCGTCGGCGATCTTGCGAATGATGTTGCGGTCTGTCAGGAAGTGCTGCCCGAGGGATTTTCGGGGCGGAGGCAGCCGCCGCGCTCCCTCGCCTGGCTCAGGGTGCGAGGATGAAGACGTCGATCCAGCCGGTCGGGCCATCGGGCGTGACTCCATCCGGGTATCCCAGGTCGATCATATTTCCGATCACGCCACCGCCGGTGTCGCCGGCTATCGCGAACCCGTAGCCGGGGACATACAGGCGCGTGCCCAGCGGTATGAAGTTGGGGTCCACGGCCACGATGCCGCGGGTGACGGGGACGCCCGAGGCGGTGATCCCGTAGTAGGGGTCCGTGGGCGCGCGACCCGAACTTGCGGCGTTATACCAGGTGGCGTACATGCGCTCCACCCTGATGACCTGGAGGTTGTCGGGCCGGACGCCCGTCGCGCGTACGCTGGACTCGGCGTAGTAGATGACGGTGTTGATGGGCTCGGGGTCGAGCCTCTCGGCGATCAGCTTCTTCTCGGTCTCCACGCCGTCCTCGATGACGATCCGGTACTCCCGCACGCGGACTCCGTCCCGCCCCTGGACGATGCGGGTCTGCATGCCCTGAAGGTTCTCGTCCGGCCGGAACACCGTCCGGCGGGGCACGTCCTCGCGCTCAATCAGCGTCCGCCCCACAACTCGCACGAGCCGGGCGACCATCCCGTTCCTCACCTCGGTATCGACACCCGGCTCGACGCGGTCCTCCGGGCCGAGACTGAGGCCAGCTTCGGCGAGCGCGTCCTTGAGCAGCTTCTGGTGCGTGTAGACAACGCGGCTGCTCTCTCCTGTGCGGATCGTGACGGCGTAGGCGTGCTTGACGCGCACCTCCTGGCCGGCCACGAGCGGCGAAGTCAGGGCTGGGAATACCTCGTCAGCCGGACCAAGGCGTATGCCGGCGTCGCGGAGGGCCATCGCCACCGTCGGCCGGGCTGATTTGAAGTTGATCACCTGACCGTCCTCGACGATGGTGAAGGGCACGGCCCGGCTGATCACGAGGTCGATGCTCTCGGGCGCTGATGCAGGCTTTAGGCCGGCGAGAGTGGCATTCGGGAGGGCCGCGAGGGGTCCCGGGAAGAGGGACTGGTGGTCGCTGACCTCGACGCCGTTGAAGGTGATGCCGTCGTACGGGCTTACATCCACGCCCAATTCGGTCAGCAGGTCCTTGACGGTCTGCGCCCGCGTCCGCCAGGTCAGTACGCGGCCGTCAACCTCCACTGTCACGGGGATCGCGCGCTCCACGCGCAACACACCGGCGTCGCGCACGACGACGTCATTTGCTGCGCGCGAAACGCCGGCGAGCTTCAGGAGCGAGTCGAGGTCGGTAGTGCGGCTGACTACGACCTTCTGCGAGCCGTCCGCTTCGACCGCGACCTTCCTGGGGGGGAACACCAGGAACGCGAGGACGGCGGCCACGGCGAGACAAACGAAGAAGGCGAAGCGCAGCCGTGCGCGGGGACTGCGAAAGGCGCCCGGGGAAGGTCTGGGAAGGTGGCGTCCCCTCCTTAGCGGAGCCTGGTCGGGGCGCCCTCCCGGTGAAGGACCCTCCAGCGAGTGGGGCAAGCGCCCTCCTCCTTGAGGTAGGCCTTCCCCCGAGGGGAAGGGACGGACAAATAGGCCGTGCACCCGCTGTCGATCCGGACCCGGGCTTGCCTCCGTCCGCTAACTCAGGCCAGGTTCTCCTGCGGCACCCGAAGGAATCTACTTACCGCTGCTTCCTTCCGGACCTGACGGGGTTCGTAGCCCCTCGCCGCGCAGGGCCAAGCCCTCAACGCCGCGCAACCTCAGCAGTCCCCAGATGCCTAGACCTCGAGCGGGAATTCGACCCCGCTATAGCGGGTTGCGGGTACAGGGCACCGCTAGCTCCCCGTCTAGCACGACCAAGTGGCATCCTAACGACCACCTGCGCGGCGCGTCAAGGAAGAGGCGTTACGGAGCCGTTACAAGGCGCGCGCCGGATAGGGACTGTTTCTGCGTTGCTGCCGGGACACCCCAGACTCTCCCGGGCCGGGACCGGAGCTAGCTGCGGCATGCAGCCACTCAGGAAGCAGGGTAACTTGTAGGATGGACTCGACGTTGTGATCGGCTCTTGCCCTAACGGTGAATAGGCCAAATGGCCCGTTTGTGAAATGATGTACAGTCTCCCACCGCGGTGCATTCGGACGGTAAGAATGAGGCCAAACGTGACGTGGCAGCAAGCGGCCGGCACTCTACGCTGACATCGGACACAAAGGCAAGACTGCCTGCTAGAAGAAGGAGAGGGAGATGCAACGCAGGACACTAGACATCATCATCAGCACGGGAGGCCTGGGCCTCGTCGTCTTGCTCCTGATCGGAGCGGCGATCCTGAGGAACGAGGGCAACTTCGCCCGCAATTACGTCAAGGACCAGCTCGCCGAGCAGAAAATCACTTTCACCGCCGCCGAAAAGCTGACCGCCGAAGACAAGGCCTTCACCGAAGCGCGCAGCGGCTGCGTAATCAAGTACGCCGGCCAGCCCCTTGACAGCGGCAAGAAAGCGGAATGCTTCGCGAATGAGTACCTTGGCTCGCACCTGTCCCGGATGCCCGCCGGCGCCTACCCCTTGACGCTCGCGGTGGCCGGGCCCGCTCTTGGGAAGACCCCAAACCCCGACAACACCATCTACCCGCTGACCTACGCCGAGCTCGGGACGGCTCAGACCGAGCTGAGGGCGAAGATCACGGAGGCGCGGAATGCGGGTGACACTGAACGGGCCGCGGCGCTTCAGAAGGAGCTCGACAGCCTGACCACCGCCCGCGAGACGGTCTTCAAGGGTGAGATGCTTCGCGGCGCGCTACTGACGACCTACGGGTTCAGCACGCTGGGCGAGCGCGCCCTGCTGGCCTCCAACGTGGCGTTGGTCGCTGCTGGCATCCTCGCGGTCCTGTCTGTCGCCGGCTACGTGCACGCCTTCGTCACCCCGAAGACAAAGGCCTTCGCGCCCGTCCCCGGCCTGACCGGACAGGCAGCCTAAGTCGACCGGCGAACCAACCGAGAATCGAGGCTCCGGACATCCGGGGCCTCGATTCCTTTAATGAAGCGCCGGGGCCCGCGTTCGATCGGGCCCGGCGCTTCTGCTTCAGCTCCGCGCGCTGCCGAGCACTTCCGGATTCACGCAGTGCGACGGCCGCCCGCCGCTAAAGAAGGCGATCAGGTTCTCGACCGCGAGGTCAGCCATCTTCGTGCGCGTATCGACGGTCGCGCTCCCCACGTGCGGCGTGATAATCACGTTCGGGAGGTCCAAGAGGGGGTCACCCGCGGGCAGGGGCTCCACAGCGGTGACGTCCAGCCCGGCACCCGCTATGCCGCCCGCGCGCAACGCCCGGACAAGGGCCTGTTGGTCGACGACCCCACCCCGCGAAGTGTTCACGAGGTACGCGGTCGGCTTCATCAGCGCTAACTCGCGCTCACCAATGAGCTCGCGGGTACCCGCGTTCAGCGAAACATGGAGGCTGACGAAGTCCGATTGTCGCAGCAGTTCATCGAGGCTGCACCATTTGACCCCAAGCTCCCGCTCGGCTTCCGGCTTCGGCGCCCTGGCGGTGTAGAGCATGCGCATGCCGAAGCCGGCCGCCCGCCGCGCGACGGCGAGGCCGATGGCCCCGAGTCCTACGATGCCAAGGGTGGCGCCGTGTACATCGCGCCCCAGGAGGAACGAAGGGTGCCACGGCCCCCAGCCGCCCTCGCGCACCAGGCGGTCGCCTTCCACCACCCTCCTGGCGACGGCGAGGATAAGCGCGAAGGCGAGGTCGGCTGTCGTGTCCGTGAGCACTCCCGGGGTGTTGGTAACGAGGACGCCGCGACGCGTGCACGCCTCCACGTCGATGTTGTCGAAGCCAACCGCCATGTTGCTGACAATGCGTACGCGAGGCGCTGCCTCCAGCAGGGCGCCGTCGACCCGCTCGGTTAGCATCGTGAGGAGGCCGTCGCAGGCGGCGGCGGCGCCGAAGAGCGCGCCGGCGGGCGGCGGCTCCCGCTGGTTCCAGAGGTCGACTCGCAGGCCCGCCGCCCGAAGGCGGGCGATGCCCTCACCGGGGATCTCGCGCGAGACGAAGACGCGTGGTGGCATCAGGTCAGGCGACCGGCTCTGCCCCCCATGTAGCCTCGCCTCGGACGAGCCGCAGCGAGCGCTGAGCCAGGTGGTGCGCCAGGGCAAAAGCGACGATCGCCAGAGTGGGATGGACGGCGTTGATCCACTTGCTCAGGTCATCGTCCTCGGGGTCAAGGAAGATCGGTTGGACGACGATGATGGCGAAAAGAAGGACCGAGAGACCGATGAAGGTCCAGCGCATCTTGCCGACGATGGAAGCGACGATAATGAGCAATGGGATCAGGTGCATCGCGAAGAAGCCAAAGTCCCTGTGTGGGTCGAGGTCGTCGCCGAAGTTCCCGAAGATGCCCACGCCGGCCAGGAATACCTGGAGCACAACGCCGAGCAGAAATATGTAGGTCAGCCCTACGTAAGCCTGGCGCGCTGCCTTCACTGAGACCTCCCTGAAACTAGCCCGCCCCGCGGGTTCTGCTAGCTGCGCCGGCGCTGGTCTGGCTCCGCCATGCCCTCGGCCCAGCGCGGCCTGTATTCCGGCTCGCGGCCGGATATCTGGTCGATGTGCATCCGATCGTGCCGGTAGTAGGAACGCAGCCACTGCATCACAGTGAGGCTACCGAACAGGCGGTTGTGTCCGCGCCGCTCGTATTGCTCGGGCGTGATGGCGCGCATCATGGCGAGAGTCTTCTCACGCTGCGCCCGTAGCTCTGCGACGAGGTCGGCGATGCTGTGCTTGTTAGCGTCCTCGAGAGAGATGGCGGGCCGCTCCGGCCTTGCCTGCGAGACGTCGGGGTCCTCTTCCCGTAGTGACAACTCCACCCACGCCCGGTAGGCCGTCTCCATTGATGCGAGATGGGCGAGCTGCTCTTTGGCCGTCCACTGCGCCTCGCCCTCCGCGTTCTCGGGCACGAACAACGCCTGCTCTTCCGTCAGGCCCTCGACGAGGTCGAGCAGCTTTGCGCGCTCCCCGGCCATCTTGCTGAAGAGGTCGTCGATCTGTTCCTGCGTCGCCATATCCGGCCTCTATTCCTGAGAAAGGTCGCTTCGCGCGAACCGCTTGGCGGTCGCGACAGCCCTGAGCGGGAACTCAGCCCACGTGCCGGCGCAGCCAGGCGTCGACTCGCGGCGCCGTCGCGGTCACCGCTCGCTCACTGTACACCAGCCCCCAGTGGCCGGCATCCGGCACCGCTATCGTGTCGGCCCCTAGGTAGAGGGCGATGCGGCGGTTGAGGTCCGGAGGAAAGTGGCGGTCCTGCTCGCCGTAGAGGACGAGCGCAGGGCAACGGACGGCGCCGGCCCGGATATCGATGCCGCGTTTGCGCTGTCGGCGGGCGAAGCCGCTCTCGAGGGCGCCCCGGCTGCGCTCGAGGACTGCATCGCGTTCGGCGGGCGTGAGGTCGAACAGAGCCTCGGCGGAGCGTTCCGGTTCGTCCGGATACACGCCGTACAACTCCGGGCCGAACGGGGCGCTCGGCGTCTTGCGCACCTCCTCCGGGTCGCCGCGGCCCTGCACTTGCAGGGGCGGGCTTGGGGCGAGCGTGACCAGAGCCGGTGCCTCGGGGTGCCAGGCGGCATACATCATCGCCACTAGCCCACCCATGCTCCAGCCGAAGAGGACCGGCTCGGCGCCAAGCCGGGCCCGCATCTGCGCCGTGACGGACTCGACATCCGCCACGTAGTCCTCCATGGTGACCGTAGTGAAGTCGACCGGAAGACTGCGGCCGTGACCCCGAAGGTCGAGCACGTTGGCGTCCCATCCCAGGGCCTTCAGTTCGCGCCGCCAGAAGTCCCAGACCCAGGCGCCGTTGGCGGCGCCGTGTACGAGGAGCAGGGGTGGTAGCACGGGTTACAGGCCCTCTATCCCGGCACTACTCGCGGAGGCGCGCAACAAGCCGTCATTACAGGTCAGCGCGAGGTCGTGTCCAGGTGGTGCGTCTACTCATACGCCTACTGGGGCAATCACGGCCTCTGGTCAGGCCGAGACCAGTCTATCAGGCACGGGCAGATGGTAGCTCCTTATCAACCAGGCACTCGAGTAGCTCGGACTTCGCTCTGTATAGCTCTCGCGCCTCTGCAGCCTCCGCCAGTCAAGAGCAGCGAACCAACCGGCCCGATCCACCGAGGAGAGATCGAATCGGTCTCGCCCCCGGAATCAGACACAGAAGCTCAATGAAACTGGCTCCTGCTCACAGGACCCCACGCTGCCATGGTTAGCACGGCAAACGCCGCCAGGGCGACCAGGCGCCCAACCAGCGTTGTGAAGCCTACACGCGCCACGTCGGCCCAGCAGACGGCAGGTGCGCGTTCACGTTCGGCTCCGAAGCGCGGATACGGACGATGTCCCGCCCTAGCGGCGCTCCAGAGGGACGTACTCCAGGTTCATCGGCCCGGTGTACTTCAGCAGCGGCCGGATCAGGATGTTGTTCTCATACTGCTCAAGGATCTCAGTGCACCAGCCCGGCATGCGGCCGATGGCGAAGATGGGGACGAAAAGGTCCTCCGGGATACCGAGCAGGTAGTACACACTGCCGGCGTAGAAGTCGACGTTGACGTGGATGCCGTGGCGCTTGTAACGCGACATGGCCTCCTCGACCGCCTGCAGGATCTGGTACCACTCCGGCTTGCCGACCCGCTGGCTTAGCTCGCGGCTCTTCTCGCGCATGTGCCGCGCACGCGGGTCCTCAGCCTTGTAGACGCGGTGGCCGAAGCCCATGATGCGCGGCTGGCGCGCCTCCACGTACTCCTTCGCGCGCTCCGGCGTCCCGATTTCCAGCACCATCTTCATCACCGCCTCCGCGGCGCCGCCGTGCAGAGGCCCCTTCAGGGTAGCGATCGCGGACACGACCGCCCCGTGAAGGTCCGCTTCCGTGGACGCGGTCACCCTCGCGGCAAAAGCGGAGGCGTTGGCCCCGTGCTCGGCGTGGAGGATGAAGTCGAGGTCCATGCACGCGACCGCTTCCGCGCTCGGCTCCTGGCCGTGGAGCATGTAGAGGAAGTTTGCGGCGTGATTGAGGTCCTCTCGCGGCGCCAGAGGCTCCTGGCCGCGGCGGATCCGCTCGTGCGCCGCCACTATCGTCGCGACCTGGGCCGTCAGGCGCTCCGATTTGCGGACGTTCGCCTCCTTGGACATGTCGTTCGTGTCAGGGTCATGCGTGGCGAGGGAAGACACGGCCGTGCGCAGCACGTCCATCGGGTGGGCCTCCTGGTTGAGGCGGATCGTCTCTATCACTTCGGGCGCGATGTCGCGCTGGCGCCGCAGCCGGCGGTCGAAGGCCTCCAACTCCTCTCGCGTCGGGAGCGAGCCGTGGATCAGGAGGTAGCACACTTCCTCGAAGGTCGACCTGGTAGCGAGGTCATGGATGTTGTAACCGCGGTAAAGGAGAATGCCCTGCTCGCCGTCGATGAAGCTGGACTCGGTGCGGTCGAGGTAGACGTTGCGCAGGCCCCTGTTGAGCTGCTCCGAAACCATGCAGACCTCCGGCGTGCTTGTGAGGCGAGGGATCGACCGGAGTATATCAGCGGAGGGTGGCGTGGATGCAGTTCGAGATGCCTGAGGCGGGTCGTCGGGTGGCCTCTGCTGAGAGCGAGCGGGGCGCGCGGGTGGTGGCGCGATCGAGTGCGTGCCGACAGCAGCGCTGGGCCGCAGGCCCAGCTCAGTCGCCTCAGCCCGGCAGGCCGACTAGCCGACTAGCCGACGACCCATTAAGCTTTCGCCCATCCACCTGTTAGCTTCCAGGAGGTCCCGTGGGGATCCTTTCCGGCCTCAGGGTCGTCGATGTGACGCGCGGCACGGCCGGGCCGCTCCTAACACAGCTCCTCGCGGACATGGGGCCGGACATGGTGCGCGTCGAGTCGGTGGACGACAACGCGCGTAAGCAGCAGGGCTACCAGGTCCGGCTGCGCGGGCGCCGTAGCGTCCTGGCGGACCTGGCGCGCGCGGCAGGACAACACGTGCTCGAGCGCCTCGTCAGGCGCGCGGACGTGCTCGTCTCGGAGCCGGCTCTCGACGGCGTGAATCCGGTGCCGTGGCAGTGGCCCGAACTCGAGGCCATGAACCCGCGACTGGTGTACTGCCGCATCACCGGCTACGGCGACGAAGGACCGGAGGCTGGACGGCCTGTGCACGATCATCTCATCGCCGCCCGCTACGGCGTTTACGACCAGCCTGGCTGGCGCGAAGGCCCTACCTATCTCACTGCGCCAGTGCCCAGCCTGGGCGCCGCCCTCCTCTCCCTACAGGCGATCGGCTCGGCCCTGTACGTGCGGGAGAAGACCGGACGGGGGCAGGAGGTGACCACTTCGCTACTCGCCGGGTCGCTGGCCTTTCACCCCGGGTTTGTGCGCGCGAGCATCGAGCGGCCCGTGCCGGACCTGGGGCTGATGGCGCGAAGTCCGCTGGGCGCCGCGCCCTTCTACAGCATTTACGAGTGCGGCGACGGCAACTGGCTGCACTTCGGTTGCCTTACGCAGGAGTTCCAGCAGAGAGCAATGAAGGCCATCGGCCTCGAAGAGGAACTGAAAGCCCTCGGATTCGGCCAGGGACGCCAGGCGCCCCCCGAGACGCGGGAGCAGATCATCGCCTTGATTGCCGCCCGCATGAAGGAGAAGAGCTTCGCCGAGTGGGCCGCCCTCTTCGAGGAGCAGGACATCCCGCACGCGCCTTCGCAGTGGACCGAGGACCTGCTCGATGACCCCCAGGTTCGCCACGAAGGCCTTGTGCTGACGCTCGACGACCCTCACGCCGGCCCGATGGAACAGATGGGGCCCGCGATCGTCTTCGAGGGCGCGCCCGAAGGGCCGCCGCGCCCGGCGCCGCTGCCGGGCCAACACACGGACGAGGTCCTGCGCGAGCTGGGTTTCGCCGATTCGGAGATCGCCGCCATGCGCGCCGCCGGAGCCGTCGCGTGAGCGGGCCGCTCGACGGCATCCGGGCAGTCGACCTCTCCCAGGTGATCGCGGGCCCCTACGGCACTGCCCTGCTCAGTTACGCCGGGGTGGACGTGATCAAGGTGGAGGCTCCGGGAGGCGAGTCAGGCCGAAACCTTGCCGGCGGCTTCTTCGGCTATAACCGGGGCAAGAGGGCCATCTGCATCGACCTGCAGAAACCCGAGGGCCAGGCTGTCTTCCATCGCCTCGCCCGCGACTGGGCGGACGTAATCGTCGAGAACTTCCGGCCCGGCGTGGTCGAGCGCCTCAACGTCGATTACAAGACCATCGCCAGCCTCAACCCGCGCATTATCTACGTGAGCGCGACTGCCTTCGGCTCGAGCGGGCCATACAGCCATCGGCCGGGCTACGACCCCCTCCTGCAGGCAATGACGGGCGTCGAGAGGGCGCAAGGCGGCCGGCACAACCCGCCCGTCTTCTTGCGCATCGCGATCACGGACCTGACAACCGGCCTCATGCACGCCGCGGCCATCGCCATGGCGCTTTATCACCGCGAACGCACCGGGCGCGGGCAGCACGTAAAGGCATCGTTAATGCGCTCCGGCATCTTCATCAACGGCGACGCCTTCACTCGCTACCCGGGGCGGCCGGCACGGATTCTTCCAGACGCCGGCCAGCATGGCCTCGGGCCGCTCGACCGCATGTACGAGACCAAGGACGGCTGGATATTCATCCTGGTGGAGGACGACCAGGGCCGCTGGGAGAAGCTGTGCAGCGTGCCCGGGCTGGGCGAGGCGCTCGCGGACGGACGCTTCCGGACGCCCGCGGACCGGGCGCAGCATGCCGATGACCTGGCGGCGGTGTTGGAGAAGGCCTTCCGCAGCGACAGCGCCGAGGCCTGGCTCGCGAAGCTGGAGGCCGCGGGAGTCCCGGCCGCCCCGGTGATCGAGGGCTACGGGCGCCAGTTCTTCGAGGACGTCCAGCCCATCGTCAACCGCTACACCGTCTTCGGCGAGCACCCTGAACGCGGACACATGGAGCAGTCCGGTAACTACATCGGCTATTCGCTGACCCCGACCTCCCAGGAAGGTCGCACCGCCCCCCTTCTTGGCCAGCACACGGACGAGATCATGGCAGAGCTGGGCTACAGCGAGGCGGAAGTCGCCTCACTGCGAGCAGCCGGCGCTATCGCCTGAAGGGCTGATTCAGGGCAGAGAGGACATCATCGAGGATGGCGCGGTCCTCCGGCTCCGCCCGCGAACCGGGCGGGTCCTGGATCTCGTCGCCCGTCTGGCCGAGGACTGCCAGCATGTCCCGGTTCAGCAGCACCACCGGTCCCTGATAGAGTCGCTCCTCGCCGAGAAAGAGGAAGGTGTCAGTCAAGGGGAAGAAGCGCAGGAGACCGCTGTGCGCCGGATCGGATAGGTCGCTATTTGGCGGCACGTGGACCTTGCCGGTAGCCGCGTAAGGCGGCAGCAAGGCAAGCACGGGCACACGGACGAGGGTCGGCTTGACCATGCCGACGCGGTATAGCTGGTGCTGATGCTTGTAGTCTTCGCTCTCCTTCGGAATGGCCGCGATGATCTGCGTCTTCTGCACGGAGACCTCGGGCAGGCTCGCCATCACCTGCCCCTTCAGGCTGAGTACGGAGGCGTGGCGCAGCAGGAACGTCTCCGACCGCGAGTTCAGGAGGTCGCTGAGGCGCAGCTTCGCCGTGACCTGGTAGGAAACGCCAGCCAGCCTGTAACCGGACAGCAGAAGGTCGACGGTGAGCCCGCCGCCGACTCCAGAAGCGAACATCAGTCCTTGATAACTCTCCCTGTCTCTAGCAACTTTATCGGCACATCCGGCCCGGCTATGAGATGTGGCGTCTTGCCTCGGGGTCGCTTCCGGACTCGCCCTTGCTACCGGGGCGGCGCGCCCAGACCAGGCTCCGTAGGGCCCGTCCAGCCTCGATCTGCGCCTGCCGAAGCAGGGGCGTCTTAGGCTTCGTCGGGTCGGGCACGCTTGCAAAAGCCCCTGCGCCGAGGCCCGGCATCGCTACCGCCAGTTCCGCCCCGAACAGCAGTATCGCGGAGGCAAAGTAGACGGCGGTCAGGAACAGGAGGATCCCGCCCAGAGACCCGTAGAGCAGGTCGTAGGCGCGGAAGTTGGCCACGTAGAAGGCGAAGCCATTTTTGAGGAGCTCGAACAGGAGCGCCGCCACCACGGCACCCAGCCAGACGTCTCGCAAGCGGACCGGAGCCGCGGGCACGAAGCGATAAAGGGCACCGAACACCAACACCGATATCAGCGCGGGCAAGACGTAGGGCAGCATCCCCCAGAAGATGCCCGTGCCGCTGGATAGCGGCCCCAGGGCCTCGTCGCTGAGCTCCCTCAGGAGGCGAAGCGCCGCCGTGCCGCCCACCGAGGTGAGCATCAGCAGCCCGAAGGCGATGACCATGAGCAGGTCAATGAGCTTCTGCTGCAGGTACGCGCGCTGGACTTCAGCCCCCCACACTACGTTGATCGCTTTGCGCACGGCGCCGAACATCGCCGAGGCGGACCACGCGGAGAACAGGAGGGAGAAGACAGTAAAGGGCGGGCTCGCGCTTGCCACCTCCCCCAGGGTCTCGCTAACCGTGTTCTGGTAGCTGACAAGCAACTCGTCCCGGGTAAGGATGCGACCCGCGAGCTGAGCCTGTCCCGTGCGCTCCAGTTGCTCCGCTATCGCCTGGCGCTCGTCGTCGCTAAGGCGGGCGATCACCTCCGAGACCTGGCGCACCTCCCCGGGATTGAGGCGCTTCTCGTCCGGCACCAGCCTCACCTGGCCCTTCTCGAGGCCCAGGGAGTCGACGACCTCCCGGACGACGTCGGAGCGCACCTCCTCGCTACGGATGACGAGGCCGAACACCGAAACAAGCACGAAGGTGAGCGGCACAATGCTGAAGAGCACGTAGTAGGAGATGGCGGCGGCGAGTTGGGGGCAGTTGTCGCGGCCGTACTCGCGGATCGAGTGCTTGATGTAACGCCAGACCTCGCCGGCGGTCATGCTAGGAACTATGGCAGCGCTAACGAAAGGGTGTCAAAGCCGAAAGCCTAACTCGGGAGGCCCAGCGCGCCCGCCCGGCTGAAGCAGGAGCTGGAACAAGGAAGCGGGACGGGTGCCGCCAGCCCCTTCCTCCCCTCTGCCGGCGCGCCTCTTTGGCGAGGCGAAAGTTGACCTGTTATCCTTGGATCGGCGTTGACGGGAAAGTTATTGACACCACCGATCCCCTATGCTACGTTGCCGCCGCTACAGAGCAGGGCCGGCAGTTCGTGTAGAAGCGGAGTGCCGGCGCTTTGATAGTGGGCGGAAATTCGGCTGGGCCGCTAGCTCAATGGTAGAGCAGGTGACTCTTAATCACCCGGTTCCAGGTTCGAGTCCTGGGCGGCTCACCACTTTCGAGTAGGAGGCGGTAGCGCGGTAAACCGCTCGGGGAAGTGTCGGAACTGGTAGACGAGCATGACTTAGGATCATGTGCCGCAAGGCGTAGGAGTTCGAGTCTCCTCTTCCCCACCATGAGAGAGTTGGAGCAGAACGCGGGCCCAACGGGAGGGCCCGCGGTGCCGCATCAAACGCCGGTCAAGGGCTAGGACTGGCAAAGGGGGACTGATGCCGCCACTGCTGCAGGTGAAGGACCTCAGGACCTATTTCTACACGGAAGAGGGCGTCGTCAAAGCTGTTGACGGCGTGACCTATGACGTGGCAGAAGGCGAAACACTCGCCCTGGTGGGGGAAAGCGGCTGCGGCAAGAGCATCAGCGCTCTCTCGATCCTCCGCCTGATCCCAATTCCGCCCGGCCGCATCGTATCCGGGGAGGTCATCTTCGAGGGCGAAGACCTCCTGAAGCTCAGCGAAGAGGAGATACGCCACATTCGTGGCAACAAGATCTCGATGGTCTTCCAGGAGCCGATGACATCCCTTAACCCCGTGTTGACCATCGGCAAGCAGCTTACTGAAGCCATCGAGCTCCACCTCAAGCTCGACAGGCAGGCCGCGACCCAGCGCGCGATCCAGCTGCTCGAGATGGTCGGCGTGGCCGAGGCCGAGCGTCGTATCAACGACTATCCCCACCAGTTCTCCGGCGGGATGCGCCAGCGCGTCATGATTGCGATGGCGCTTTCCTGCAACCCCAAGCTCCTCATCGCCGACGAGCCGACCACGGCGCTCGACGTGACGATCCAGGCGCAGGTCCTCGAGGTGATGGCCCGGCTCAGCCGCGAATTCGGCACCTCCGTGATCATCATCACCCACAACCTCGGCGTCGTCGCCCGCTATGCGAACCGCGTGAACGTCATGTACGCCGGCAAGATTATCGAGACCTCGACGGCGGAAAACGTCTACTCCGACCCGCGGCATCCCTACACCCTGGGCTTGCTGAACTCCGTGCCGCGCCTTGACCAGGCGACGGGCGAGAAGCTGGTGCCAATCGAAGGCTTGCCGCCGGACCTGGCCCAGTTGCCGCCCGGCTGCGCCTTCTACCCGCGCTGCGTGTACCGCATCGACAAGTGCAAGGAGGAGTATCCTCCTCTGCAGCTAGTCGCCGAGAACCACTACGCCGCCTGCTGGGTGGACGTGAAGCAAGGGAGGCCCTCTAACAATGGCAGCTGAAACCCGGCAGCGGATTCAAACCGGCACTCGCGCCAACCTCGGCGACACCTTGATCGACGTCAAGGGGCTGAAGATGCATTTCCCGGTCACTTCGGGGTTCATCTTCCAGAAGGTGATTGCGGTCAACAAGGCCGTGGACGGCATCTCGTTCAACGTCCGCCGCGGTGAGACCGTCGGGCTGGTGGGCGAGTCCGGCTGCGGCAAGTCGACCACAGGGCGCTGCATCCTCCAGCTCTACAAGCCGACGGAGGGCAGCATCACCTTCGATGGCACCGAGCTCACGGATCTCAGGGGCAACGAGTTGCGCCTCTTCCGCCGGAAGATGCAGATGATCTTCCAGGACCCCTATGCTTCGCTGAACCCGCGCATGTCCGTGCGCGACATCATCGGCGAGCCTCTGGCCATCCACAACCTGGCCAAGGGCAAGGAGCGCAACGAGCGGGTGGCCGAGCTGATGAAGATAGTCGGGCTCAACCCCTACTACGCCAGCCGCTTCCCCCACGAGTTCTCGGGCGGCCAGCGCCAGCGCATCGGCATCGCCCGCGCCCTGGCGGTTGAGCCGGACTTCATCGTCTGTGACGAGCCTGTGTCCGCGCTCGACGTTTCGATCCAGGCCCAGATCATCAACCTGCTAGAGGAATTGCAGGAGCAGTTCCAGCTCACGTACCTGTTCATCGCCCACGACCTCGCCGTCGTCCGGCACATCAGTGACCGGGTGGCGGTGATGTACCTGGGCAAGATGATGGAGCTGGCGGACCGGAACGAGATATACGAAAACCCGCTGCACCCTTACACGAAGGCGCTCCTCTCCGCCGTTCCCATCCCGGACCCGCTTCTGGAGCGCAAGCGTGAGCGCATCATCCTGACCGGTGACGTGCCCAGCCCGCTGCGCCCGCCCCGCGGCTGCGTGTTCCACACGCGCTGCCCGATCGCCATCGACGAGTGCCGGCAGGAGATCCCCGAGTGGCGTGAGGTCCAACCTGGGCACTGGGTTGCCTGCCATCGGGTCTAGCGCTTGCTAAGGGTACCCAATAATATCGTCCAAGGCCCCGAGCCCTGGGTGGTGAAACTCGTCCCGTGACTGACCAGCTTCAAAGCTTTGACCCCTTCGCGAAAGAGCTGGCTTACGTCCGGGTAAACGAGCGTCTCATTGACCGGACCCTGCGGCGCCTCAAGGGCTGCCAACAGGTCGCCATGCTGGACGTGGCGGCCGGCACCGGCCTCATGACTGGCCTCGCCCACGAGCGCGCCCGCCAGCTAGGCATTCAGCTTCAGTCGACCCTGATTGACCTCGATGGGCCAGCCCTGCAAATCGCGCGCCAGGAAGTCGGCGAGACCGGCGCCCACTACGTCATCGCCGATGCTGCTCACCTGCCGTTTGTCCACCAATTCGACGTCGCGGTCTTCGCCAATTCCCTCCACCTGCTTGACGACGACGCGAAGCGGGCGGCGCTCCAGGGCGTGCACCAGGTCCTCAGACCCGGGGCGGTACTGGCGGTGAACACGACGTTCTACGATGGCGCCTACCCGGAGGAGAGCAAGCCCTTCTACAGCCGCTGGATCCGCCGGGCAGTGGCCGAGATGAACCGTCGCGTGCCAAACCGCAGCAAGGGCGAGCGCGCCCAGGCGATGGAGTCCCTGCCCGCGGAAGGCTACCGGCAGCTCGTCGAATGTGCGGGCTTTGAGATCGCTGAAATGCGCGAGCGGCGCGTGCTCCTGAGCCAGTCCGCCGTGCGTGCGATCTGCGGCTACAAGAATTTCGCGATGGGCGCCCTCCACGCGACTGACGAGGACGCGGAGCAGGCCTCCCAGGCGCTGCAGGTCACGGTGCGCCAGACCTTCCGCGACCTCAAGATGCACTACCTCCCGCGGAACTGGCTGGAGATCATCGCCGTCCGGGCCTAAGCCGCGCTGGCCTGATCTCACCCATCCGCGAAGCCAGCCATTGGTGCGCCTTCAGCTGGAACGTGAGCATGGCGCGCCGTAGCCCTCATTTGTTGGCCTCCCATGTCTGAAGGCCCGAATGCCCGTAACATAGGAACGAATGCAGCTCGACCGTATCCGCAACTTCTCGATCATCGCCCACATTGACCACGGCAAGTCCACACTCGCAGACCGGCTGCTGGAACGCACGGGGACTATCGGCGCGCGCGAGGCGACGGCCCAGTTCCTCGACTCGATGGAGCTCGAACGCGAGAAAGGCGTGACGATCAAGGCCAAAGCCGTCCGCATGACCTATCGCGCGCCCGACGGCGAGGAGTACGAACTCAACCTCATCGACACGCCCGGGCACGTCGACTTCGCCTACGAGGTCTCACGAGCGCTGGTCGCCTGCGAGGGCGCCCTGCTCGTCGTCGATGCGGCACAGGGGGTCGAAGCGCAGACGCTCGCGAACCTCTACACCGCCCTCGAGAACGACCTCACGATCATCCCCGTCATCAACAAGATCGACCTGCCCAACGCCGAGCCGCGCCGCGTCGCCGAGGAGCTGGCCCGGATAGTCGGCTTCAGCATGGATGAGATGCTCTACACGTCCGCGAAAGAGGGCATTGGCACGGACGACGTCTTGAAGGCGATTGTCGAGCGCATCCCGGCGCCAAGGGGAGACCCTGACGCGCCGCTCCGGGCCCTGATCTTCGACTCCAAGTACGACTCCTACAAGGGCGTGATCGCTTACGTCCGCGTGGTGGATGGCGCCATCCGCCGCGGCGAGAGGCTGCGCTTGATGGCGACGGACCGCCCACTCGAGCCCATCGAGGTCGGCATCTTCGCGCCGGAGCTGCGTGAGGCCGACGGCCTCGACTGCGGCGAAGTCGGCTACGTGGCGACGGGCCTCAAGAGCATTCGTGACTGCCGCGTCGGCGATACCCTCACGACGGACGACCGTCCGGCCGCCGCGCCGCTGCCCGGCTACCGGCCGGCGAAGCCAATGGTGTTCGCCGGCCTCTACCCCGCCGCCGCTAACGACTACACCGTCCTCCGCGACGCCCTCGAGAAGCTCCAGCTAAGCGACGCTTCCCTCACCTACCAGCCCGAATCGAGCATCGCGCTCGGGTTCGGCTTCCGCTGCGGCTTCCTCGGCCTGTTCCACATGGAGATCGTCCGCGAGCGGCTCGAGAGAGAATACGGGCTGACGCTGATCTTCACCGCCCCGAGCGTCGAGTACCAGGTCACCAAGACGGACGGCACCGAGCTCGCCATCGACAACCCCGCGGACCTCCCGCCGCCGAACGAGATCGCCGAGGTCCGCGAGCCCTGGGTCGACATCTCGATCGTTCTGCCGGACCGCTTCGTGGGGCCAGCCATGGAGCTCACTTCGGCGCGTCGTGGCTCCTTCAGGCGCATGGAGTACATGGAGACGGCTGGCGCGGGCGGCGTCGGTGAGTCTCGCGTGCTCCTGGAGTACCACGTGCCGCTGTCCGAGATCCTGACGGACTACTACGACCGCCTGAAGTCTGCCACCCAGGGTTATGCCAGCCTCGACTACACCTTCGCCGGCTACGAGCCCGCTCGCCTCGTGAAGCTGGACATCCTGGTTAACGGCCAGCCCGTCGACGCCCTCTCCATCATCGTCCATCCGGAGGAGGCCCAGGCTAAGGGCCGGGAGCTGGTCGAGAAGCTGCGCCGGCTCATTCCGCGCCAGCTCTTCGAGGTGCCCATCCAGGCCGCGATCGGCGGCCGCATCATCGCCCGCGAGACCATCCGGGCCATGCGCAAGAACGTGCTCGCGAAATGCTACGGCGGCGATGTCACCCGGAAGCGGAAGCTGCTGGAGAAGCAGGCAGAGGGCAAGCGGCGCATGCGGCGCGTGGGCAACGTGGAGATCCCGCAGGAGGCCTTCATGGCCGTCCTCAGCCTCGAACGCTAGCCCACGCTCGTCCGCCCCCGCCGTCCGACCTGCCAGGTCCGCCTACGGAGCGCGGCGTCCCCCGCCCGAAGACCCCTCCGCCTGCCTCTTCGACGCCGCTGCCCGCGCCAGTAGCGCTTCTTGGCCTCTGCCGGTCCATCGTCCGCCCTCGGGTCGATTGAGTCCGCCATGCGTCCCACCACCTTCCTGGAAGGGGAGAGCCTCGCGGCTTCTTGCCTCCCGACCCGACCGTCTCGACCGTCTCCTCTCAGCGGTTAGAAGGCTACGCCTGGGATGGGAGTGGAGAATTGACGGACAGTCAGGGCGGCTGTTAACGCGAGCGGCGTGCCAGACGGCGAAGCCATCGCGGCCAAATGGACAGATGGTCCGCGACTTCCCTCATGTACGCCTCCTTGAATTGGCGGAGATCCGCGAGACGGGGGCCGATATCAGGGATGTTCATGTCCGAATCCTGCTCGATCGGCGGCAATCCCCACGAGCGGTTGATCTCCTTTCCGGCGATTCGCCTCGATGCATCGACAAGGGCCTCGTAGGCCTGCCCTACGTAGCGAGATTCGGTCATGAGCCACACGCAGTGGTAGGTAAGGTCGGATTGGATAGCTCTGAGTTCGGTTGAGATGCGAAGTCGCTCGCCTTCCGCATCGCGAGCTCTTCTGCGTCGAACGACATAGGGGAACTCCTCGTACTGGGAGACTGCCTGGAGAGCCTTGGAGAAGTGCTCTCGCTGTCGGTCGCGTCGGTCTTGCGCGCTCTTGTAGAGCAGGGAGAGAAGGGAGGTACCAGCGCCGGCGAGGGCGCCTGCGAGGAGGCTGAGTGCTAGCTCGGTCTCGTTCAATGTGCCGGTAGCTCCGGCTTCTCCGATAGGCTATGCGGCGCTTGGGGTCCGAGCCACTCACCTGACTCACGCCACCATGCTTCACGGAAGAGGTGAAGGCGAGTGAGACCGAGGAGATGAAGCAAGCCGTCGTCCCATATCCATCGTGCCTCAGGAGGATCATGAGGATACCAGAGACACAGTCTTCGGCGTTCGAAGGATGGATACCGGTGTGGAGACTCGATTGGCCCGTCCGTCAGGACGATCGGTGTTCCGGGTGTATGCCGTGGATAGAACAAGATCTCTACCTTGCGGCTCTCGTAGAATGGCACTTCGACGCGAGTCCGGTACGCAAGGAGAGTTTCTCCATCCACCTTCGCGGTCCCCCGCCTGACTTCTGGGAAGTATTTCTGCACCTGGCGCTCAAAGACGATGCGGCTCTTCTCGTCTGCGTACCAAGGGCCGGTGTGGGTCTTACCGAACCTGGTCATCACCGAAAGAAGCCGGGGTCTTGAGGACTGAGGCGGTTCCGGGCGCGAAAATCCCGGCCCTGTTGAAGGCGCCGTTTCCCGAGCGCAAAGCAGAAGCCAACGCTGCCTTCGACTCTTTTCCGGCAGGCTTCTGGATGTACTTCCAGAAGACGACGGCCAGTTCCTCGCGGGCGGCGTCTTCATCATCGTCGCGATCGAGCGCCGCCCGCATGTGCTTTGCTGCACTCTCCAATCGCTGGACGACCACGTCGCGGTCTAGCAATAGCCTGATGGGTGGGGAGACACCCGCCGGGTCCTTGGTGTTCGCCTTCTTGAGTTCCGTTGCGGCGTATTCGAACCACCTCGTGACGGCCTCACCGAGGGACTCCGCTTTCGTGATGCACTCGAGGGCGAGCGCCTCGATGTTGAAAGAGGAGAGGGCGGGTGTTGAGTACTGCTTGTTCTGTGCCTTAGCGATGCGGATCGTGCGCGCTCGTAACCGGCGCAGGTCTTCCGGTGGGTCCGTGAGCAAGGCCGTATGTTTCTCCGGGTGCGAGGCGTCCCAGCTGTCAGCGTCGCGGTTGGGAATCCACAGGCCGTCCGCGCCCCTGCGAGTCAGTGCGACAATCAGGTCGACGCTCGGGTCTGGTGCGTCGTCATCATTTGACAGTGGCTCATTGAACTTCACGATGATCGCCCTCTTCGAGAGCCGGGTCGCCATGCCGGGGTGAGCGTCCTTGAGTTTCTCGCGAACAAGCTTGCGGACGTCGTTCATGACGGCCTCGGGACCTACCTCGCTGCCGTCCGGACCCAATTCGGGGTATGTGCGTCGGTCTAGCACGACACCACAGTCCGCGTCCGTATCATCATTCGCGGTGCGATGTCCGATAGAGCCCGAGGCGTAGTCCCGGAGCCGGCCTGGATAATCCTTCAGTGCCCCTAGAACCTCGCCGCGGCGCGTACGAGCAGCCTCCAGTGTCTCGTCGGCCGGCGCAATTCGGGCACGTACTTCGTCGAGGATTTTGGTTGTCCATCCCATTACGGGCCTCCTGTAGAGGTTGAAGGGGCTTGGCCGCTCAGCGTGGTGGAGTACGGACAAGCTGGGAAGTCGCAGATAGGGCGAACCTCCGCATGGCGGCGCACTGCCTCCGTTCGAAGTTGCCCCGTGCTTCGTTTCTTACGGCAACGTAGTTGGCGGAGAGCCAGAGGCTAAACTCAGCTTATCAGTTGACGCGCGAGCGATCAACTGAAAGCCCTACATGTTGGGGTAGGCGGCCTGCGCCACTACTAAATATAGTGCCTTCATGGTGATGGGACTTGATTACTGTGCGCCCTGCCGGCCGCCGCACGCGATTTCTTTCCGGCCATGCGCCGCCTCTCGTCGCCCAGCCCATTCGGCGGCGAGAACAACTGCATGCGCTCCTGGAGCTGCTGAGGGATCAAGGTGCAGGTGGCGCAGCGTGATGCGCACATCCGAGTGCCGTAGGAGCCGTTGCCCGGTGTGGAGGTCGGTGCCGTTGCCGAGCATCCGCATCGCGGCGGTATGCCTCAACGAGTGCCGATGAACATCCGGCTGATGCCGAAGCGATTGGCCAGGCGTATGTACCCAACAGCTTCCCTCAACTGCTTCCAGAGAGGCAGACAGCCCGCTTGCGCGGACAGGGGCTAAGATCGGGGTTTCAGGGCCGGATTTTGAATCTGGAGCGGGGGACGGGACTCGAACCCGCGACAGCCTGCTTGGAAGGGTTCCGGGCGGCCTTCCAGATTCGATTCGTAGCTAAGCCGAGTTGCGCCACACGCGACGCAAGCAGGTTCGGAGAGTCAGCTTAGCGCAGGCCGTGGTTAGGGCTCCCTAGGCGCTTCGGCGCCGAAGCGCGATCAAGGAGCCGAGCCCGGCAGCGACGACGATCAGGACCGCCAGACGCGAGCTCGCCGTGTTCCCGTCGCTGAGACCGGCGTCACCGGTCTGGGGCGGAGTGACGCCCGCGGCTTCAACTCCCGCTGCCGGCTGAGCCGATGGTGTGCTGGTGGCCGCTGGCGACGCGGTCGGCGTGCGGGTCGGAGTCGAAGTGGGCGTAGGAGTGTTCTGGACAGGCTCTTGCGGCGCCGCGGTGCCCGTCGGCGACGGCGTGCTCGTGGCCTGTGGCGTTTGAGTGGCTGTGGGCGTGCGGCTCATCGTTGGGGTGATTGTCACGGTTGGCGTGTTCGTATTGGTGGGAGTACTGCTGACGGTGGGCGTGTTCGTGGACGTTGGCGTGTTTGTCGGCGTAGACGTGTTCGTCGGTGTGTTGGTCACTGTTGGTGTAGGGGCGATGGTAGACGTACTCGTCGGTGTGTTGGTCACTGTTGGTGTAGGGGTATTGGTAGACGTACTCGTCGGCGTGGGAGTCTCGGTGATGGTCGCTGTGGCCGTAGGCGTTGGGGTGTCTGTAGGGGTCGAGGTTGCCGTGCTGGTCGGCGTGGCGGTTGTAGGGCAGGTGAAGGTGCCACTAAAGACCTCGAAGTTATCGAAAGCAGCCAGGACCGCCTGGTGGGTGAAGAACGCGTCCTGGCTCCAGATCCACAACTCCGGGGGGAGGGCAATCGGGGGGCCGAAGACTGTCGTGCCGATTTGCTGAAATGAGGACCCGTCGAAGTAATATCCGGTGAAATTGGAACCGGACCGCACCAGGCGCAAGGTACCGGAAGTGTCCGACGTTGCTACCGTTGGGAACAGGGGGACGCCGCCAGTCAGCTCGGTCGCATAGGCCTCTCCTGAGATTGGGAACCCAGAGAAGCTCCCCCGGTGTACGAACTGCCCGCCGACGACAAGACTTACGCGCACCCCGCTTGGAGTGGCCGTCGGCCAGGTCAAGAGACTGTACTGTACTCGAATGTCGAAGTCCCCGGAGAGCAGACAGTTGCTAACGACTTGGCCACGGATTCCGAACGTTACGGACCCGGCTGCTGTCGCCTCAATCGATACTTCCAGACGCTGGTTGGTCTCCGCCAGGGTGACGCCTGTGCCGTTTGTCGACGCAGTCCAGAGGCTGGAGTCGATGCTGTTGTCGTTGAAGTCGTCGATGATGACGGCGTTGGTCTCGGGCGCCTGCATGGACACCAACGCCACGACAGCAATTGCCGACGCCAGGACCAGAACAAAGAGGAGTCTGTTCGGCAGCGAGTTAGCAGCGTGCATTTCCACTCAGTCGGACTCCTCGTACTAATGCGCAGCGCGAATCACACACCCGGTTTGCGTAGGCCAGCTGACCCGCGTTTGGGTGCAAGGTGCCATACTTGTCGCCCTGCCAGGCTTTGGACTCAGCGTAACGGTGAAGCCCCAGCCATGCCGTTGTGCGGCGCTCGCTACTTCGGCATTCAGATTGGTCAGCATGGTCAGCATGTCAGCATGAATGTAGAGGCCCATGCCGCCTCATCGGCGGAGATTCCGGCGTGCGGTGACGCTGCCGCAGGGTGGTCGGCAAGGATCGTTTGGTCACACGCTTGACCGGCTGCGTCCCGTGTGGGGTCGTTGTACTCGGTTAGATACACCCGCTCCGCCTTCAAGGGGACTTCTGCAGTCCGGACGCGTGCTGGTCGTAGTAGCCCGGCAAGCTAGGCAGCAGTTTGGCCAAGCGGGACGAGCCGGAGCCTGGTTGGCGGAGATACCAGGGGCCGGGCGCCCAGAAGAAGCAATCCGCAACGATACCCGAGAACTCGACGTCGTTGGCTCCGATTGAAATAAGTAGCGCGTCTATGCTCCTGTCTCCAAATTCTCGATGGTCTCGGCGGCTGGGCTGGGACCGGCGAGGGCAGAGTGGCGGCACTGCTCGCTCTGCCAGATCGGGGCGGGGCCAGGATCAGCCCAACATTGCTTCGGTCTGAAAATGCAGAGTGCTGATGCTTGCCGCCAGTCCCCTAATTGGGTTAATTTCGCGGCGTTCCTGGCGATGGACCTGGCCCTCACAGTAGACCTTAAGGTCAGAAGACGTGCGCTACCGACTCGCGAGAGCTGAAGACCTCAACGCCTACGAAGAGATTCTCGAGCCGGGCTTTCGGGCAAGCCCGCATGTTCGGCATCGGCTCATCGACATCTGGCGGACGCTATTGTTGGAAGACAGAGCTCTATTTGTGACGTTTGAAGACGAATACGAGCCACGAACAATCGAGGCGGCGGCTATCACGTCCTTCGCCCAGGAGACATTTGTCCACGGCTACCTCAAGAACCCGCGACCGTATCTTGCAGCGGAAGTCTATGAGAAAATCCTTGGTGGGCGCTCACCGTTACTCACTCCCCAAGAGGTTCGAGCTGCCAACTCCGGACGCGGTCTAGAATTCATCGCGCTTCACTTCATGCTGCGGCATCCGGACCTTGATGACCCAAGGACGCAGGAGGTCCTTATGGCAGCGAACGCTGCCTTCTTCTTTTTTCACCACGGCTACAGAATGAACAGCATTCTTCAGGAGGTCTACGGGCGCGACAAGGCAGATTATCTAGAGAACGCCGGCTTTCGCCCGCTGGATGATTTCGCCGACTACTTCGCCCTCCGGGCTGATGAACCTCCCGATCCTAAGGATCACCCCTACCTCCTCCGGCTGGGTAAGGAGGACATTGTCCCGGCCGCCGTTACGCCACTATCCTTTCTGTTTCACCCGCGGCCGACGCGAATCTACTTCTCGACTGCCGAGCGGAAGGTTCTGGAACGAGCGCTGCTAGGCCAATCGGACGAAGAACTTAGCGCGAGCCTTGGTGTATCGGTGGACACCATTAAGATGACGTGGCGCCGGGTCTACCAACGCGTGGACCGGGAAATGCCTCAACTGCTCGGCTCAGATGCCGCGCGCAAACAAAGCCCATCGCGCGGCAGCGAAAAGCGTCGCCGCCTCCTGGATTACTTGCGGAATCATCTGGAGGAGTTGCGTCCGGCAGTGAAGCCGAGCACGCGCGAGGCGCAGCACACGTAATCGACCTGGACGCAGGGCAACGCGCGAACACTGACTCTCAGACGGCTACTCGGCACCGAGAAGACGGTCGAAGGAAAGAGGCAGCCTATCGAGCGGACTAAACCAATGGGGAGCGAGCGCCCGAAGTGAGGGGCGCAACAGGTCCCGACCATGCCGAATCGATGCGGGAATCCGCAGACAACAACAGGGCACCTTGCATGAACCGATGAAGTCGGCCAGCGTTCGCGGCTACCTGCACCGGAAGCGCTAGACCAACTAACTCCTAGCCTGGGTCGCTGAATCAGACTTCCAAAATGTTATCAGGAAGCGCTTGCCGACAATCGTTAGGCGTTGCAGTTTGAATCTGGAGCGGGGGACGGGACTCGAACCCGCGACAGCCTGCTTGGAAGGCAGGAGCTCTACCACTGAGCTACCCCCGCCCGGGGGATGCGTCACCTAACACTATATCTCAAGCCGCAGCTGCTGGCCTGCGGCCGCGGGCTGGCCCTCCGCCGAGGCCGCCCTTACCCGCGGGGACAGACGCTCCCGCGCCATGCGCGCCAACTCCCCCGGCTCGCCCGGCGATGCTTCGACCCCCGGCGCCACGAAGGCGTAGGTCACGCGGCGCACCGGGCGGCCGGTCGCCGCCTCGAGGCCGAGCACGTAGAGCCCAGCCTGGAGCTGGTACTCTTTCAGGCGCGCCGGCACCGCCGCTTCCGGCACGTCATCCGTCTTCCAGTCGATCAGCTCCAGCCCCTCGTCCGTCTCCAGCACGAGGTCCACGAACCCCTCGATGGTCACGCCGTCGCGCAGGAGCGCGAAAGGCACCTCGCGCGAGGCGCGGCGGGCGGCGCGGGCGCGGGCCGCGGCGTGGGTCGCGAGGGCGGCCCGCAAGAGCGACTCGATGCGACCGCTCTCCTCCGGTACCGCCTCAGCCACCGCCTGGGCGCGGGCCAGCGCGCGGATCGTCTCGCCGTCCGCATCCCATGGTATGACCTGGAGGGCGGCGTGCACGGCGCGGCCCAGGCGGGTGCCGGCGCGGCCGCGGGCCCAGGGCTCGCCCTCGTCCTCGCGCTCCCCCTCGGCGCCCTCTTCGCCGGCCATCGCCTCCATGCGGCCAAGGGCCGTGGCGCTCGTCACCGCGGCCGTCTTCTCCTGGACAGACGCGACGAACGCCGCCCGTACGGTCTCGAACTGCACGTCGGCGACCGGCGGCTCGTCGACCACGAGGCCGCCGAAGGGCTCCGCGCCGGCGTCCGCTACCTCCTGGAGTGCTGGCATCTCGCCGGCCGCCTCCCGCGCGCCCGCCTCGATCAGGCGCTGCGCCAGCGGTGCGGTCGCGCGCTGGGGGTGGTACAGAAACAGGACCAGGTGGTCTCGGGCCCGGGTCGCCGCGACGTAGAGGAGCCGGGCGCGCTCCGCCTCCTCATGCGCCTTCTCCTGCGCCTCGATGGCCTCCACCGGGCCGAGGTCGAAGCGAGCGCCACGCGTCCGCGACCCGATGGTCACAGACACCTGCCCGGTGCTACGGTCCAGGCCGAGCGCCTCGTACCGGTACCCCGGGCCCACGCCCAGGCCGGCGATGAAAACGATCGGGAACTCCAGGCCCTTCGCGGCATGGATGGTCAGGACGCGCACCGCGTCCTCATCGTCGTCCAGGCCTGCGCCCTCGTGGTCCAGGATCGCCCTCCCGGCGCGGCGCTCGAGCCAGTCGACCAGGGCGCCGAGAGTCTGGGGGCCGTCGGCCTCGAAGGCTCGGGCCTGCTCGATCACGAAGCGCGCGCGCCGGTAAGCGTCCCGATTCCCGGCATCGAACATGCCGGCCTCCACCAGCCGGCGGCTGGCGACGAAGCGCTCGACCATGGCCGCGAGCCGGCCGGCGGCGCGCGATTGGTGGAACTGGCGCAGGTCCAGGAGCGCCTCCACGACTCGCCCTTGCGACGCTTCCAGCGCCGGCGAGAGGTAATTGAAGCTGCCGCCTCCGAGGCGGTGTCGCGCCAACTCGACGTCCGAGCAGGCGTAGGCCGGGCTGCGCAGCGCCGCGACCACCGCCACCTCGTCCGTCGGGTCGTCGATCGCCGTCAGGCAGTTGATGAGGTCACGCACCTCCTGCGTGGCGTAGACCAGGCTCCCGCCCTCCACCCGGTATGGGATCCCCGCGGACGACAGCGCTCGCTCCAGCGGCTGCAATATGGCCCGCGATGGGATGAGGATGGCGATGTCGCGGTATGCCGCGGGCCGTGCCCGCCCATCGACCCGGTCCCAGACCTGCCAGCCCTGCTCGAGGGCGGCCCGGCACCAGGCGGCCACCTGCCCCGCCTCGTGCCGGCGCGCGTCGCGGGCGTTCATCTCCACCGGTCCGCCGCTCCAGCCCACGCCAGGGCCCGCCAGATCGTCTTCGCGTAGCCACTCGACGCCGCGGTATGGCGGCTGCACGCCCGGGCTGTCCCCGCTGCCGATCAGGCGCTCGAAGACCTGGTTCACGAACCCGAGCACGGCCTTGCGCGACCGCCTGTTCAGCGCCAGCTGCGGCAGCCCGCCGCCTCCCTCTTCCACCTCGCGGCGTGTGGCCGCGTAAACGGCCATGTCGGCGCGCCGGAAACGGTAGATCGACTGCTTGGGGTCGCCCACGAGGAACAGGCGGCCCGGCTCGACGCGCCCGCTCACCGGGTCACGCGCGAACAACAGCGCGATCTCCACTTGCAGCGGGTCGGTGTCCTGGAACTCATCGATGAGGAGGGCGCGGTAGCGACGGCGCAGGCGCAGGCGGGCGTCCTCGTTATCACGCAGGACATCGCGCAGGCGCAGGATGAGGTCGTCGAACATCAGCTGGCCGTCCTGCAGCCGCGCGCGCGATTCGCCGGCGACAAAGCGCAGCAAGACCGGCAGCAGCCGCGCGAGCGCCTCGCCCCGGCGGGCTGCGAGCGCCGCGTCCAGCTCTTCCGAGACCGAACGCAGCGCCTGCCGCGCCAGCTCGACAGGGACGGCCGCCGCCCAGTTCCGGCTCGTGCCGGCGCTGCCGTTGCCCCTGAGCATGGGCGCCACGTCAGCGAGCAAGGCGTCGAACTCCTCCGCGGGCGCGCCGATCAGGTCGTCAAGCGCCGCCAGCGCGCGCTCGATGGCGCTGCGCAGCCGGTCTTCGGCCGGCACGCGTTCGAAACCCAGGCCTGCCAGCCTCTCACGCATCGCCCGCAGGTCAATGCCGGGGTCCGGAGGCGCGGCCGGCGGCGAGACCTCGAGCATCTCGGCGATCGCCCCCTGACGCCACAGCTCCGTCGCCAGCCGCTCGATGTCCCGGGTCGTGAGGCCCAGCGCCAGGGCGCGGCCAAAGGCCGCGCGGCAGTCGGGCTCGGAGCCAGCCTCCTCGAGAAACGAACGCCACCGCTCCTGGAAGCGACGCTCCGCGGCCAGTTCGTCCTGGACGCCGAAGCTGGGGTCGATGCCCTGTTCCGCCGCGAAGGTGCGCAGGACCTGGAGCGCAAAGGCGTGGATCGTCGATATCTGGGCCCGGTCCAGGCCTTCGAGGGCCGCTACGAGCAGTTCCGCGTTGCCCTCACCGGCACGCAGACGACGTTCGAGCTCGGCGCGCACGCGGTCCCGCATCTCGGCCGCTGCTTTCTCCGTAAAGGTGATGGCAACAAGCTCTTCGACCCGCCGCCCGGCCAGGACCAGCGCCACGTAGCGTTCGACTAGTACTCGCGTCTTGCCCGTGCCGGCCCCGGCCTCGACGAAGAGAGTCTCGTCCAGCTGTTGCACGATGCGCTGGCGCGTCTCCTCGTCCTGCCGGAGGTGGAAGTCCCGGTCGCCGCTCACGGCCCAGCCTCATCGCGAGCAACTCGCGCTACGCGCCGCCAGGGGTCCAGCGCCGCATCCCCAGCCTTCGCCTGAAACTCGTACACTCGCCGGCGCGAGCAGATGCGGTCGAAGTCGCAGAAGCGGCAATTGCTGAAGCCCGCGCGCTGGGACGCGCCGACGCGGAAGTCCTCCTCGTCGCCGGGCACCGCGGGGAAGGCGCCCGCGCGCACCCCGTCCAGGATTGCCCCCAGGGTGCGCTCGAACCGCTGCCGGTTCGCCTCCGAGTCCAGGTAGTGCACCCGCTTGAATTCGCCGCGTCTGCTCACGAACCAGTACAGGGCCCGCACCTCCTCCGCCGACCCCGCCGCCAAGGCGTAGACCGGCAACTGCAGCTTGGTGCCTCCGGCGAACGGGTCTGCGTCCGACAGCTTCTCGAACTCGGACGCCGACCCCGTCTTGTAGTCGATGACCCAAGCGCGCCGGCCGTCCGGTGTCATGTCCAGGCGGTCGACGATGCCCGAAAGTAACGCCTCGCCGGCGCGGGTCGGCTGCAGGCGCTGCTCGAAGGCGGCCGGGACCGCTCCCGTCTCGGCGCGGAACTCGTTGTCGTGTTCCAGGAAGGCGGCGAGGTCCGCGCGCAGCGAGCCGCGCTCGAAGTCGGCATAGACATCGAGGCCGGCGCGGCCCAGGCCCCGCAGGCGCTCGTACTCCTCGTCGAAGACCGCGAGCAGAGCATCCAGGTCGGACCGCGTCCACCTTTCGTAAGGCCGCGGCCGGCCGCGCTCCTGCTCACGCCGGAAGAAGCGCTCGAGCGCCCGGTGCACCAAGAGCCCGCGCTCGGCCGCGCCCATGGTCTCGCCCTCTTCTGGCTCCTCCACGCCCTTCAGGCGGAGCACGGAGGCAAGGAAGTACCGGAAGCCGCAGGCTCCGTAATACTCGAGAATGGTGGGAGAGAGCGTCACGCTCAGCGCGGGCCCGACCAGGCCGCTGAGGCCAGCAAGGTTGCCGTCGAACTCCGTGAAGCTGCTGCCGCGCCGCGACCGCAGCAGCATTACTGGCCGCTCCAGCTCGCCCGCGGGTGGCAACGCGCCAGCGCGGCGGGCAATCACCGCCTCGCGCAGGCGCACCTCCCAGCGGTTCACCGGCGGGCCGACCATCGCCGCGGCGAGAGGTGAGGCTGGCCGCACCAGCCAGTCCCTTGGCCCGGCGCGCCGCAGTCCCCCCGCGGAAACGATCCCTGCATCCCGCTCTCGCGCCGCCTCGACCATCGGCGACGAGGGATAGTAATCGCGGGTGCCATCAGCGGCCTGCAGGGGACAACTCCACGTCAACGTACCGCCGGAGGCGGCGGACCGAAGTCGCGCCGCTGCCTCGCGCGCCAGTGCCAGCCGGCGCGAGAGGTCATCGGCGAAGGGGTGCGTCTGCCTCAAGCGCGCCCAGGTCTCGTCCTGGACCAGCGGTTCCGTTTCGGCGGCCGCGGGGAAGGCGCCTTCGAATGCGCCACATATGAACACGAAGGAAAAGCTCAGCCCGGCGGCCAGCCGATAGTCCGTGATGAGGACACCCTGCCCGAAGCGGCCTCGACGAATGCTCGCCGCCGCGAGGTTCGCCTCCAGTGCCTGGGAGAACGACGCCAGGTCGAACTCGCCGCCCAGGGCGTCGATGGTGCCGAGCTGGCGGACCTCCTCCTGCAACTCCGCGAAGCCTTCTGCATCGGGCGCCAGGTAGTCTTGGAGGACCGCCAGGAATGCCGGTATGAAGTCGCGCGCCGGCTGGCGGCGGCGCAGCGGCTCCAGTCGAGCGCCCAACGCCGCCACCACCTCGCCCAGGTTCAGCGCGCCCTCGATGTCCGCCTCTGCCAGGCGCCGTCGTCCTTCGCTTACGTCGGCTTCCGGGGCCAGCGCGTCCTCACACTCGCGCCGGAAGAGAAGCAGCGACTCCTGCCAGTGCTCGAGGCCGCGCCCGGCCCCCGCCTCCCTGGCGATTCGCCGCCACTGGCTGACGCGCGGCGCTGCCTGGCCGCCAGCGGACGGGAGAGAGCCCCTGAGGGGCGCCAGGCTCAGGAACTCGAAGACTGCTTCGCGCCGATAGTCCGCAATCGGCAGCCGCGCCAGTGCGAGGACGGCCCGGCCCGCAGCTGTCTCGTCCAGCGGCATCCCCGGCATGCTCGCCGTCGGGATGCCGGCAGCCTCAAAAGTCTGCTGCAGCAACGCGCGATAGGCCCTGTCTCCGCCGTAAAACACGGCGACCTGGTCCAGGCGCGCGCCGCCTTCCAGTGCTTTCAGCACTTCGCGCGCGACCAGCGAGGCCTCCGTTGTTGCGTCGGGGGCCAGTATGAAGCGCTGCTCTGCCCTGCCGGCAGGTTCGGCGACCTCCTCGTACGCCGGGGCGACGCCGCGCACTGCGTCGAGGAAGTCAGCCTCGGCGGCGGACCTGCGTGCCGGAGGCAGGACGTACACCCGGCCCAGCTCTGGCAGGACCCGCTCGGGCGCGGCGCGCAGACGGGCCGCAGCGGCCTCCAGCAAGTCCTCGGCGTCGTAGAAAGCGGCCGTCATCTCGCGGAAGCGACCGTAGAGGCGCGCCACTTCGTCCAGCCGGCCGCCTTCGGATACATAGGGGATGTCCGCAGCCGTCTTGAAACCGGCGCGCCTCAGGCGGAGGAAGGTGTGCCGCAAAGCCCGCGCGTATCCCGGCAACTCCGCCACCGCGGACAGCGCTCCCTTGGACTCGCGGGCCACCAGGGCAGCCGCGTAATCGCCGATCGGCCGCGCCAGCGGCCTGATGCCGGCGCGCGCCAGGTCGGCCGCGGCAATCAGCTCCGCAACGCGGGAGACCACCTCGAAACGCACGCCTGCATAGGGGCCGTGCGCCGCCAGCCGCCGGCGTAGCTGAAGCGCCGCCAGCCTTGACGGGACGATAACCGTCACTGGCGCAAGCGGGTCACTCCGCCTGGCCCGGGCGATGGCCTCCAGGAGCGAATCGAAAGGTGCAGCCGAGGTCGAGGCGCTCGTAACCATAGCGAGGCGGCCGCAATCGCGCCGCCTCGCTGGATTATCCAGCATTCCGCGCGGGTCCCCCACTGGCAATTGGTGCTATGCTGGCGCCGCCCGAACGCAGGAGGCGGACATGATCGAGACGGTCGAGTTCGGACGAACAGGGCATCTCAGCACGCGCGCGATTTTCGGGGCCGCCGCTCTCTCTCGCGTCGACCAGCGCACGGCAGACGAAACTCTCCCCGTCCTTCTCGATTACGGCGTCAACCACATCGACGTCGCTGCCAGCTACGGCGACGCCGAATTGCGGTTGGCGCCCTGGCTACGACGACATCGCGACCGCTTCTTCCTTGCCACCAAGACCGGCGAACGCACCTACCAGGCCGCGCTCGATCAGATACAGAGGTCTCTTCAGCGCCTGGAGGTCGATTATGTCGACCTCATCCAGCTCCATAACCTCACCGACCCGGCGCAGTGGGAGGTCGCGATGTCTCCGGGCGGCGCGCTCGATGCAGCGCGGGAGGCCCGCGAACGCGGCTGGGCGCGCTTCATCGGCGTCACGGGCCACGGCGTCATCGCGCCCTCCATCCATCGCCGCAGCCTCGAGCACTTCCCGTTCGACTCCGTCCTCCTGCCCTACAACTTCACGATGATGCAGAACCCGGACTACGCCCGGGATTTCGAGGACCTGTTCGCGCTTGGCGTAGAACGCGGCGTGGCCATCCAGACCATCAAGGGAATCACGCTCGGTCCCTGGGGAGAACGCGAGCGCACGGCCAGCACCTGGTACGAGCCTCTGCGCGAACAAGGCGACATCGACCTCGCGGTGCACTGGGTGCTCGGGCGCCGCGGCGTGTTCCTGAACACGGCCGGCGACGTCACCCTTCTGCCCAGGGTCCTGGACGCCGCCTCGCGCTTCCGGGAACGTCCGGACGATGCCCGGATGCAGCGCCTTGTCGCTGAGCGCGGCATGAGCCCGCTTTTCGTATAGGCGGCCTCGATGCTGATCGCCGACGCGCAGGTGCACATATGGGGCGCTAACACGCCTGAGCGTCCCTGGCCGCCGGGGCGCGAGCACCTGGCCCAGAAGCCGTACCCGGTGACGAAGGACATGATCCTTGCCGCCATGGACCAGGCAGGCGTGGACCGGGCGGTCCTCGTGCCACCGTCGTGGGAAGGCGACCGCAACGACCTCGCGCTCGAGGCGGCAAGGCTCCATCCCGACCGGTTCGCCGTCATGGGCCGGCTCGCCATCGACGACCCGACGAGCCGCGGGCTCGTCGCCGGCTGGCGTTCTCAACCCGGAATGCTCGGCGTGCGCCTCACATTCCACTTGCCCGAGCAGCGGCAGTGGCTCTCAGACGGGACCGCAGACTGGTTCTGGGCTGCAGCCGAGCAGGCCGCCTTGCCCGTCATGGTCTTCGTCCCCGGCTCCGTGCCGGCGATCGATGGCATCGCGGAGCGCCACCCCGGCCTTCGCCTGGTCATCGACCACCTTGCCATCGGCTCCGGCAAGGACGATGCCGCCTTTGCCCGCCTGCCGGAGGTCCTGCGCCTGGCGCGGCTGCCCAACGTAGCGGTCAAGGCCTCCGCCCTCCCCGTCTTCAGTAGCGAGCCCTACCCCTTCCCGGGCCTGCACCGCTACATCCGTGAGGTCTACGAAGCCTTCGGCCCGCAGCGGATGTTCTGGGGGACGGACTGGACGCGGCTCCCCTGTAGCTGGCGGGAGGCGGTCACACTGTTTACGGAAGAGCTGCCCTGGCTCACGGCCGAGGAAAAGGAGTGGATCATGGGGCGCGCCCTCTGCGAGTGGCTGGACTGGCCGCTGCCCGATTTGCCCTCACAGGTGAGCGCCCCCCAGCCCTGACCGCACGCGCGCCTGCAACGCGTATGCCTCGGCCTCGAGAGGAAGCTCGGCGCTGTAGCGGAACTGGTTTCGTGCCAGCGCCCAGAAGTAGCGGGCCAGGAAGCCAACGTACCCGTAGCGCCCGTACTGCTCGACGTGCTTGAGCTCGTGCGCCAGCAGCGCCAGCGAGCCCTCATCCAGCGGGTTGAAAGCATGGCTCCCGAAGAACACGAACGGCGCGAATGTCATCGCCCCTTGGCGCAAGACCTTCCGCACGAACCAGCAAACGGGGCCCCTGGTCACCAGGCGCACCCGTCCCAGGTTCAGTCCTGGAAACCAGGGCGCGAGCTTTGCGGCCGTTTCGCCATCGATCCGCATCAGGCCTCAGTGTAGTGTGAGCGTGGACACTGGCAGGACGGACAGCGTATTTCCCCGCGTCGAAGTGCCTGCCGCAGTGAGGGACTGTCTGAAGGTGCCTTTCGTCTCCGTGATCATCCCCGTGCTCGACGATCCCGAGGGTCTGCGCGCATGCCTCACGGCGCTCGCGGCCCAGACATACCCCGCCGGTCGCTTCGAGGTCGTGATCGTGGACAACGGCTCCGGCTCCCCGCCCTCGGATGTCGTCGCCGCGCATGACTTCGCCCGGCTGGAAATTGAGCCCGCGCCCGGTTCCTACGCCGCGCGGAATCGGGGCATCGAGGTTGCCAGGGGAGAGGTGCTCGCCTTTACCGACGCCGACTGCCTTCCCGCACCGGACTGGCTCGAGCGTGGCATCGCGGCGCTGGTGGCGGGAGCGCCTGGCATCGTGGCCGGGCGCATCGAGGCCTTCCCGAAGACTCCCGGCAAGCCGACCCCCGTGGAGTTGTACGACATCCTGTATGGCTACCGCCAGCGCTTCGCGGTCGAAAACAACCACTCCTGCTTCACCGCCAACGTCCTCTGCCCTCGTTCGCTGATCGAGGATGTCGGTCCCTTCGACGCCACTCTGCTTTCCGGCGGCGACATGGAGTGGAGCCGTCGCGCCCACTGGCGCGGCTACCCCGTGCGCTATGCAGACGACACCCTCGTGCGCACGCCCGCTCGCGGCAGTCTGCGCGCACTCATCCGCCGCACGCGACGCTTCGCCGGCGGTAGCAGGGGCCTGCGGCGCCTCCGTGAGGCCGGGACGCCCTGGCTGGCCCGCCCTCCATCGCGCTGGCCCGTGCGGCGGGAGGACCTTCGCCTGCTGTTCTCCTATCCGCAGGCCCCGGTTTCGGCAAAGCTCCTCACGATGGCGGTCGCCCTCCTTGTTCGCGCGAGCTTCGCCTTCGAGAGCGCGCGCCTTCGCCTCGGGGCCCGGCCCCTGCGCTGACGCCACGGAGCAGCGTCGTACAATCCCGCTCGGGAGGAGCTGCCATGCCGAGAATGAAGCCCGAGGACGTGAAGGAGTTCCTGAAGCAACCTCTCGTGGGCGTCATCGCCACCCTGCGGCGTGATGGCCGGCCCTACACGGTGCCAGTCTGGTGGCTGTGGGATGAGCAAGAGGGCGTCTTCTGGCTCACGGGCACTTACTCGCGCGTCTGGTGCAAACAGCTCAAGCGCGACGGGCGGATCTCCCTCTGCATCCAGGGCGCCGTGCCCGATGGCGTCCACGGCCACGTCGAGGCTGATGGCGTCGCCGAGCCTCGCGAGCTGCCGGATTTCGACATCTGGCCCATCTCCAAACGCCTAGCCGTCAAGTATGTTGGCCGCGGCGACCCGGACTCGCCGCGCGTCCAGTCGTTCTTCGACAACATGCGCACGGAGCCCCGCCTGCTCTTCCGTATCACCCCGCAGGTCTGGCGCGCCATCGACATGCGGGTCTACCAGGGGAAGCGAGGCGACCGCGAGTACCAGGCCCGGGTTCGAGCCGGAGACTGACTCCGGAGACACCACCTGCACACCACGTCCTGAAGCCGCGGGAGGAACGCGAGACCAGCGCCGTATGCGGCCGCTATCGCGACTCAGGGATGCCCTGATCTCTCACCTGAACGCCGGCGCCACGTCCTCGATGAAGCGGTCCAGCCCTTCCTTCCGCCTCCCGACCTCCCGGCCCAGGTTGAAGTCCGGGACGATGAACTCGTCCAGCCCTGCCTCCGCGTAGCGCCCGATCTGGTCACGCACCTCCTCCAGGCTCCCGGCGATCGACGCGAAGCCTCCGCCCGCGCGCGCCCGCTCGATGACGGCAGGGTCGTTGCTGATCGTGATGACCGCCTGGGCTGAGCGCCGGATCGACTTCGGGTCGCGGCCCGAACGCTCGCAGTGCTCCTCCAGGACCTTGATCTTGCGCGCCAGGGTCTCCGGTGTGCCCCAGGTGTTCCACTCGTCGGCGTACTGAGCCGCGATGCGCATGGTTACCTTTTCGCCCCCTCCGCCGACCAGGATCGGCAAGTGCGCCTGCACCGGCTTCGGCGAAAGGGGGGCGTTCCTTACCTTGTAGTACCGGCCGTCGAAGTCCGTGTGCTCGTTGTCGAAGAGGCTGCGGATGATCTGCACCGCCTCCTCCAGGCGCCGCAGGCGGCCGCCCGGCGTGTAGTAGGGGATGCCGTAGGCCTCGTGCTCGTTCTGTTGCCAGCCGGCGCCGATGCCCAGGACACAACGGCCGCCGCTGATTATGTCGACTTGCGCCGCCTGCTTGGCCAGCACGCAGGGGTTTCTGTAGGTGTTACCGGTCACAAGGCTCCCCAGCCGGATACGCGGCACACGCGCCGCGAGGCCGGCGAGCACCGTCCACACCTCCTGGGTGGGACCCGTGTTCTCCGGCCTGTTGGGCATGAAGTGGTCGGCAATCCAGAGGCCGTCCCAGCCGCTAGCGGCGACGTGCTCGGCCTCGTCCAGAAGGTCGGCCCACGGGGCAGCCGAGCCCGGCCAGGCGCTGAACTTCAAAGAAAACTCGCTTCCAGGGCCCGGTTCAGCGGACCATTAGCGCCCCACCCAGGGCGAGCGTCCTGTCGGTCTCGCTGGGCCCGGGCTCCTCGCCGAGGTCCGTGCTCCAGGTGCGGAGCCAGGGCAG